>NZ_JBWZQN010000035.1:0-34893 GCF_056724605.1 Prolinoborus fasciculus
AAATCAGGCAGATCAGCATTATTTAAATCAAGTTGCCATGTCACTGAATACTCGTCCTAGAAAAGCGTTAGATTGGCTTACACCATTAGAGAAATTTGCTCAGCTTGTTGATTATCATAAGACTTTTGAAACTGTCGCACCTCATGTTTGAATTCGCCAAGCTTTATAGCACACTAGAAGAGTTGCAGACGGATCTAGACGACTGGCTGAAATTCTATAATACTGAACGGACTCATCAAGGAAAAATGTGCTGTGGTCGTACACCATTTGAAACTTTACTTGATGGAAAACAAATTTGGGCTGAGAAGAATTTAGCTCAAATTTAACCTGACAGGCACAATAAAAAATGGGTAACTGTCAGATCAGGTTTGAGCTAGTACAAGTTATTTCAAGTTTTTTTCGAATCCTGTATGAATAATAAAGTAGTTTGACTATAGAACTGATTACCGAATTGACTCGTCTACTCAAAACTTTCGAAATAATATTCTATAAAAATACTCTTCTAGGACGATTTTATCGCTTGTCTATCTGCTTCATTTTGATAAAGATCTAATTTCATCTTGATCCCTGTGATTGGAGACTGCGACTTTATAAAAAGCAGTTTTATAGCTTTTCAATATGCATCCACCTGGTTGAGAGGTATAAACATCAGGTCTTGTAAGTGGAAAGTAAAATACTGGTTTCTGTATTGTAAATGCCTGCAATATTCCTGACCTGACCCAAGATCAAATCAAAATTGATTAAACTATCTGCCTGAATTTCGACTAATAAATCCCATTTTCCATTGGTTGTATGCAGGGTTTGTATCGCAGGATTGAGTCTTAACTCTTTAATCACAGATGTGGCTTTGTTTCCCTCTACCATAATACTCATCCAGGCCTGAACTTTGTTGGGGCTGGCATTGGGTTTAATCCTTACCGTATATCCTGTAATGATTCCTGTGGTTTCCATATATTCAATACGTTTTTGAACTGTAGCTCTAGACGTTCTGGTTTTTTGAGCGATTTCAGTAATAGAAATACGTGAATTTTCTCGTAGTAATCCCAGTATTTTGCTGTCTATTTCGTTCATATTGTATTTCTCAATACTCAAATTGATAAAAATTGGATCAAATTAATCATTTTAAAAACTTTTTGTGATCAAATTGATTGTAGATAATAGCTCTACACCTAACAATGCAGTGATTTACGTTGATCAAATAATTTTAACGAATTATTGCATTCAGGCTAGAAACAAAGTGCGATTTTACTAAAAATAGTTAAGGAAAACTGATGTCTGAAGCTGCTAACTCTACTAAATACGATCCTTGGCAAACTTATCTAACTCAAATTGATCGTGTTGCTCCTTATTTAGATTCAAGCCTGGGCAATTATGTGAATACGCTAAAGCGTACCAAAAGATCATTAATTGTTGATGTGCCTATTGTTATGGATGACGGTAGTATTCAGCATTTTGAAGGCTACCGTGTTCACCATAATTTATCTCGTGGGCCAGGCAAAGGTGGTATTCGTTATCATCCAGATGTCGAGCTAAAAGAAGTAATGGCTTTGTCTGCGGGAATGACGATTAAAACAGCCATTTTAAACTTACCATTCGGTGGTGCAAAAGGCGGTATTGCTGTTGATCCGACTAAACTGTCTTTACGAGAATTAGAACGTTTAACGCGTCGTTATACCAGTGAAATTAGTCCATTAATTGGGCCACAAGTGGATATTCCTGCACCTGATATCGGTACCAACCAGCAAATTATGGGCTGGATCATGGATACCTATTCCAGTATCAAAGGACATACTGTGACAGGTGTGGTGACAGGCAAGCCTCTACATTTAGGTGGTTCATTAGGCCGAATTCGGGCAACGGGTCGCGGTGTATTTATTACAGGCTCCGAAATTGCAAAAATTATCAAGTTAGATATTCAAAACTGTAAAGTCGCAATCCAAGGTTTCGGTAATGTCGGTAATGAGGCGGCTTACTTGTTTAATGAGGCCGGTGCGCAGGTGGTTGCGATTCAAGACCATACCGGAACTATTTACGATCCTGAAGGCATTGATATCCGTGCATTACAACAATATGTTGCAGAACATCAGGGTATATATGGCTTCCCTCAGGCAAGCGTAATTTCCAATGACGAGTTCTGGACTGTACCAATGGATATTTTGATTCCTGCGGCTCTAGAAGGTCAAATCACTGCGGAACGTGCACAGAACCTCAGTGCAAAACTGATCCTGGAAGCGGCGAATGGTCCAACACGTCCAGAAGCAGACGATGTGTGTATAAAACGAAATATTACTATTGTTCCTGATGTGCTTTGTAACGCCGGTGGTGTAACTGTCAGTTATTTCGAATGGGTACAAGATATGGCGAGTTATTTCTGGAGCGAATCCGAAATTAATGAACGCCTCGATAAATTAATGGTAAGTGCTGTTGCAGATGTTTGGAAAACATCAGTAGATAAAAAATGTAGCTTGAGAATCGCAGCTTATGTTTTGGCATGTGAGCGTATTTTAAAAGCACGACAAGAACGTGGCATTTTCCCAGGCTAAGCCTAGACCAACCTTAACTTCCTTTTTGAAGCAGAGCTGACATGAATACGAATTTTAAAGCAGATATCACCAATAATCCTGTAACAAGACAGAACTTTAATGACTGGATGGTGCCTGTTTTCGCACCCGCAAATTTTATTCCAGTACGTGGTAAAGGATCTCGGATCTGGGATCAAAATGACAAGGAATATGTTGATTTTGCAGGCGGTATTGCTGTGAATTCACTCGGACATTGTCATCCGGTTGCAGTGTCTGCATTAATTGATCAAGCACAAAAATTATGGCATATCGGTAATGGCTATACCAATGAACCTGTTTTAGAACTGGCAGGCTCAATGGTTGAGAGTACCTTTGCAGATAAAGTCTTTTTCTGTAACTCAGGTGCGGAAGCAAATGAAGCCGCGCTGAAACTGGCACGTAAAGTCGGAACTTTAAGCGGTAATCCGGAAAAGAATGAGATTATTTCTTTTGAAAGTTCATTCCATGGCCGTACGTTGTTTACCGTGACAGCAGGTGGACAGCCAAAATATTCGAAAGACTTCGCACCTTTGCCAAAAGGCATTCAGCATATTGCTTTTAATGATTTAGATGCAGCAAAAGCAGCAATTGGTCCAAATACCTGCGCGGTTATTGTGGAACCGATTCAGGGTGAAGGCGGTGTGATTCCTGCTGATGTTGAATTCCTGAAGGGTTTACGTCAACTGTGTGATGCACAGGGCGCAGTTTTAATTTTTGATGAAGTGCAAACAGGGGTAGGGCGTACCGGTGCGTTATATGCCTACATGAACAGTGGCGTCACTCCTGACATCTTAACTACAGCAAAAGCCTTAGGTGGTGGTTTCCCAATTGGGGCGATGATGACCACGGACCATTTTGCCAATATGTTTGCCGTAGGTGATCATGGCACGACTTATGGCGGCAATCCTTTGGGCTGCGTAGTTGCAGGTGCAGTATTTAATTTTGTCAAGCAAGAGCATGTTCTGCAAGGCGTGAAACAGCGTGAGCAGTATTTCCTGCAACGCCTGAATGAGATCAATAGCAAATATCCATTATTTAAAGAATGCCGTGGTCAAGGTCTGCTGCTTGGTTGTGAATTGAAAGATGAATATAAAGGTCAGGCGAAGCAGATTGTAAATCTGGCAGCGGAAGAAGGCTTGTTGGCTTTGGTTGCTGGGGTCAGCGTGGTTCGTTTTACTCCCTCCTTGATCATTCCAATTGAAGATATTGAAGAAGGTTTAAATCGTTTTGAAAAAGCTTTAGCCAAGTTTCAATAATATTCAAAGGAAGTCTATATGATGATGCGTATTCGCTATGTTCAACCTGGGGATCTAGAAGACATTTACCAGTTGGCAGAAAAAGCCGGCTTTGGTCTGACGTCTTTACAGCCGCATCGTGA
Source organism: Prolinoborus fasciculus (assembly GCF_056724605.1). Next base: position 3,940 of record NZ_JBWZQN010000035.1, read on the forward strand.
AAAGCTGTTGGCACGTATCCAGCGTGCCTGCGATACAGTCCAGGGTCTGACTAAAAAAGCGGACCAGGTCTATTTATTTGTACTAGAAGATACGCAGATAAATAAAGTTGTGGGTTTGTGCGGCATTGAAGTGGCTTTGGGTTTAAGTGAGCCTTGGTATAACTTCCATGTGGGAACACAAGTACATACCTCAAGTGCTTTAGGTGTATATAAGGCTTTGCCTACTTTGTTTTTAAGTAATGACCATACCAATTGCAGTGAATTATGTACGTTGTTTCTGGATCCGGATTACCGTAAAAACTCGAATGGTAAGTTCTTGTCTAAAATTCGCTTTTTGTTTATTGCGGCATTTCAGTCTTTGTTTGAAAAGAAAATTGTGGCAGAAATGCGCGGCTTTTCAGATGAAAAAGGCGAGTCTCCATTTTGGGATGCGGTCGGTCACAAGTTCTTTAATATTGAATTTAATAAAGCCGACTACTTAAGTGGCACAGGGCAAAAAGCGTTTATTGCCGAATTGATGCCACGTTACCCACTGTATATTGATATGTTGCCCGAAGAGGCACAAGCGGTGATCGGTAAAGTTCATCCAAATACAGTTCCTGCAAGTAAACTCCTGTACGAAGAAGGCTTACGTTATCAAGGTTATGTAGATATTTTTGATGGCGGTGCAACGCTGGAAGCCGATGTTGAAAACCTGAGAGCAATGAAGCAAAGCCAGTCAGTTCAGGTCAAAATTGTTGATCAGGTATCTTCAGCACTGTCGAGCGGTCCGATGATTGTCGCCAACGATGATTACAATGACTATAAAGCTATTCTAGTGGCGCATTGTCCTGAAAATGCAGTATTGCAACTCACTGCAAGTGAGGCTGCTCAGTTAGAGGTTCAAGATGGCGGTCATGTCCGCTTGTTATCTGTAAATGTAAGTGGAGAGAAAGCATGTCTTTAGGTTCGGTTTTTATTCAAGGTCAATGGCGTGCGGCACAAGGTCAACCCTTTGTGAAAACGAATCCAGTGGGCAAGGCACAAATTTGGGCAGGCCAAGAAGCGACTGCTGAAGATGTGCAACTGGCGAGTGAATCTGCACGTCAAGCATTTCCACAATGGGCAGTCACTCCACTTGAACAGCGCATACAAATTGTAGAAGAGTTTGCGCGTTTGCTGAAAGAAAACCAGCAGCATCTGGCAGAAGTAATCAGCCAGGAAACCAGCAAGCCGTTGTGGGAAACCTTAACTGAAGTCCAGGCGATGATTGGCAAAGCCGCGATTTCAATTCGCGCCTATCAGCAACGCACCGGTGAAAGTTCAACCGACATGCCGGACGGAAAAGCGACTTTACGCCATCGCCCGCATGGGGTGCTTGCTGTTTTTGGACCTTATAATTTTCCTGGTCATTTACCCAATGGTCATATTATTCCAGCCTTGCTGGCAGGCAACTGCATTCTGTTTAAGCCGAGCGAATTAACGCCGTGGACCGCAGAAGAAACCCTTAAGTTATGGCAAAAAGCCGGTCTGCCAAACGGTGTGATCAATCTGTTACAAGGCGGACGCAGCACAGGCGAAGCTTTGGCCAGTGCCACAGATGTCGATGGGATCCTGTTTACAGGCAGTGCCAATACCGGCTATCACTTACACAAGTTGATTGCAGGGCAGCCAGAAAAAATTCTGGCTTTGGAGATGGGTGGTAATAATGCCCTGATTGTCGATGATGTAAGCGATATTGATGCTGCAGTTCATCTCGCGATTCAATCTGCATTTGTGTCTGCAGGTCAACGTTGTACGTGTGCGCGTCGCATTATTGTTAAACAAGGTGCCGTGGGCGATCAATTTATTCAACGCTTTGTTGAGGTAGCGAAAAATCTCAAGATTGGTGCATGGAATGATCATGATCAACCGTTTATGGGCGGTGTGATTTCATCTCAGGCAGCGCAGTCATTACTTGAAGCTCAGCAAAAACTGCTTGCTTTGGGTGCAACCCCGCTGGCGGAAATGCAGTTACTGGCTGCAGATAGCACCTTGCTCAGTGCGGGGATTTTGGATGTTTCCAAAGTAACGGATATTCCAGATGAAGAATATTTTGGTCCACTGACAAAAATCTATCGTTATCAGGATTTTGACGAAGCATTAAAGCTTGCGAATCAGACACGTTTTGGTTTGGCCGTTGGCTTGATTTCTCCAGATCGGGAATTGTATGAACGTTTACTGATCTCTGCACGCGCAGGTATTGTCAACTGGAATAAACCTCTGACCGGCGCATCCAGTGCGGCACCTTTCGGCGGTATCGGGGCGTCAGGTAACCATCGTCCAAGTGCGTTCTATGCTGCAGATTACTGTGCATGGCCAATGGCTTCTTTAGAAACTGAAACCATTGAATTACCAGAAAAATTATCACCAGGTATCAGTTTCTAATTTGGAGTAAGTGTATGTTGGGATTTGAAGTTAATTTTGATGGTTTAGTCGGTCCTACGCATCATTATGCGGGACTTTCTTTTGGCAATGAAGCTTCATTCAAAAATCAAAAATTGATTTCAAATCCCAAGCTTGCTGCAAAGCAGGGTTTACAAAAAATGAAAGCAATGGCGGATATGGGGCTGAAACAAGCTGTTTTACCGCCACATGAACGACCAATGCTTTCAGAATTACGCCGTTTAGGCTTTGGTGGTCAAGATAAACATTTAATTGAGCAGGCATATCGCCAAGCACCTGAACTTCTATCCGCTTTATATTCAGCCTCACCGATGTGGGCCGCCAATGCAGCGACTGTCAGTCCATCGGCAGATACAGCAGACCAAAAAATTCATTTCACGAGTGCAAATTTGTGTTCGAATTATCATCGGTCAATTGAACATTTAACAACACAACGAATATTGAAACGTATTTTTCAAGATGAACAATATTTTGTCCATCATGAAGCTTTGCCAAGTGTCCCTCTATTTGGTGACGAAGGTGCAGCTAACCATTTACGTTTTGCTCAAGATTATGCTCATTCTGGGATTGAAGTTTTTGTTTATGGCCAGCATTTTTTCAAAACAGACCAGGTCCGTGTCAGTAAATATCCGGCAAGACAAACTTTAGAAGCATGCCAGGCTGTTGCACGTTTGCATCAGCTCGATACAGAAAAAACCTTATTTTTCCAACAGAACCCCGATGTAATTGATTTGGGTGTTTTTCATAATGATGTCATTTCTGTAAATAATAAAAATGTATTCCTGGTGCATGAAAAAGCATTTTTAAATCAGAAAATAATGCTGAATGAATTGGCAGAAAAATTACAACATCAAAATCAGAGCCTTGAACTGATTCAAGTGCCAGATCAATGTGTCAGTGTCAAAGATGCTGTGCAGTCTTATTTATTTAATAGCCAGATTGTGAGTCGTCCCGATGGGGGCATGAGTATCATTCTTCCAGAAGAGGCTCGTGAAAATCAGGCCGTTTGGAATTATGTACAGCAGACTTTATTACAAGACAGCCAGATCGATGATGTTCAAGTATTTCATTTAAGAGAAAGTATGCGTAATGGCGGCGGACCTGCTTGCCTTCGTCTACGTGTTGCGATGAATCAAGATGAACTGGCGGCTGTGCATCAACCGGTTTTATTGACTGACAGTTTATGCAACAGCCTCAACCAATGGGTAGATCGTCATTATCGTGATCGATTGTCAGCACAAGATTTAATCGACCCCCAACTCATATTGGAAAGTCAAATTGCGCTGGATGAGTTAAGTCAGATTCTGGAGTTGGGAGCGATTTATTCATTTCAATTTTAACTAGAGAGATGTATGTAACTTATGGAAGATTTTTTAAAGTTAACCCTAGATGGTTCTGAACCTGAGATTAAAAGCGGACATAACAAATTTCTAGAATGGCATTGGCTTGCTGAAGGTATTTTACAATTCATACCGAAAGTGGCTCATAAAAAAGCCATTATTCTTTCAGCAGGAATTCATGGCAATGAAACTGCACCGATTGAAATATTAAACCAAATATGTAGTGATTTAATTCAAGAAAAATTAGCATTAAAAGAACAGGTTCTGGTTATTTTTGGTCATCCTGCTGCCATGCGTGTGGGACAGCGCTATCTAGACAATGATTTAAACCGCATGTTTTGCGCTGAATTAAAATCTCCAGTAGATGATCTGGAAAATAAGCGCGCGTTACAGCTCGAACAGTCAGTTGAAAAATTCTTTCATCAGCAACCGCACGACGTATCTTTCTATCATTATGATTTGCACACCGCTATTCGTAGCTCTCTCATGAGTACTTTTGCACTGATTCCATTTCAAAAACATGCCTATGATTCAGAATTATTTTCTAATTTGGCTGCCGCAAAGCTAGATGCAATCGTGCTTCATAGTAGTGCAGGAAAAACATTTTCTAGCTATACCAGTGAATATTTTGGTGCACATAGCTGTACTTTGGAACTGGGCAAAGCCAAACCATTTGCTACAAATAACTTATCTGACTTTAAATCGACCGATTTAATGTTACGTGCACTGATTTGTGCTCAAGAAAATAATAATAATTTAAAAAATAAAATTCGATATTTTAAAGTAATCGATAGCATTATTAAAAAAGATGATGACTTTAAGTTAAATGTAGACAAAACAGCACCGAATTTTACTTTATTTAGCAAAGGACAAATAATAGCCGAACAGAATAGTGGAAATTATGTTGTTAATCTGGAAAAGGTCTGGATATTATTTCCAAATCCTGAGGTAAAAAAGGGACTTAGGGCAGGATTATTAATAGATGAAATTCATTATACCAATGAGGTATTTTCTTAATACCTCATTGGTATTATAAGGATATATCTTTATTATTATATAATTAATTAGAACTTTATATGATGATTTTATAGGATATTGATTCTTATTATTTTACTTATTTAGATTGAATTTATTGGGATCATATCCTGATTACTTTGTTCTAGTATATAAGTATTCATATGGACTTATTAAAAAATGGAGAATAATTTTTATTGGCATAATAAATGCATAACATTTTCGATATATCTGGATTGATTTTATTATCGGTCTAGGTTGGCATGATAATCATTGTATTATATTTGTTAATTGTATTTTTGAATATTTTAAATATATTGACTTTATTTTAATTTGATTAATCTTGCCTCTCAAATATAGAGAATAAGTTTTGCTTTTTATTTTTCAATAAAATTTATTATTGGCAAGGATTATTTATAACTTAGGTTATAAATTGGAGTAGTCATTTATGACAAATAATGAAGGTAAGCCATTTCTAAAAGGAGAACTTCTTGGCAGTCAGCATATGACTGATCAAGATGAGGAAAAATTACAGCGATCCTTAACCAATCGGCATATTCAAATGATTGCGATTGGTGGCGCAATTGGTACAGGTTTATTTATGGGGTCAGGAAAAACACTCAGTGTTTCAGGTACCTCCATTATTTTGACTTATATCATTATTGGTTTTTTCTTTTTTTTCGTGATGCGAGCGATGGGAGAGTTATTACTTTCTAATACCAACTACAAAACCTTTGCAGATTTTGCCACAGTATATTTAGGACCGTGGGCTGGATTTTTCATCGGCTGGTCCTATTGGTTGAACTGGATTATTACCGCCATTGTTGATGTGATTGTCATCGGGGGGTATACCCAATTTTGGTACCCTGACATACCGGTCTGGATTCCGGCTTTTGGCTCCTTGGTCATCTTAACCTTACTGAATTTTGTTGCAGTAAGAATCTTTGGTGAAATGGAGTTCTGGTTTGCCCTAATCAAGATTATTGCGATTGTTTTATTCTTATGCGTTGGTTTATACCTGATTTTGATTAGCTTTGTATCACCGAGTGGTGTTCAGGCATCTTTAAGCCATGCAATTGAAAAGGGTTCGATGTTTCCCTATGGTGTTATGGGGTTTTTAGCCGGTTTCCAAATCGCAGTCTTTGCCTTTGTCGGGATTGAGTTGGTGGGAACCACAGCAGCAGAGACCAAAGATCCCCATAAATCATTACCACGTGCGATTAACTCTATTCCTGTCCGAATTTTATTGTTCTATATCGGTGCCTTACTATGCATTATTGCAGTTACTTCATGGTCACAGGTTTCACCGGATAAAAGTCCATTTGTTGAAATGTTTACGTTAGTGGGTTTGCCAGTTGCCGCAGGTGTAGTGAATTTTGTGGTAGCAACCTCAGCATTGTCTTCTGCTAATAGTGGTATTTTTGCAACCAGCCGTATGCTGTATGGCTTGTCAGTCGACAAGGATGCGCCAAAAAGTTTCAGCAAATTGTCTAAAAGCAAAGTACCACTGAATAGTTTGTTCTTTTCAATGTTTTGCGTTGTGATTGGGACATCTATTTTATTTATTGTTCCAGATGTGATGACGGCATTTACCATTGTTTCCGCACTCACGTCCATTTTATGTATTTTCACTTTTGCACTCATTATCTTGTCTTATATCGCTTACCGTAAACAAGCACCTGAAGTACATGCTGTGTCTGCCTATAAAATGCCAGGTGGTGTACCGATGGCCTGGATTACATTTGCTTTCTTGTTATTTACTGTGGTGATTCTCGCATTGGATCATGACACCTTGATTGCACTTCTGGTTTCTCCAATCTGGTTTGGAGGATTATTTATAGCGTATCGTTATAAGCGTCGTAAAATTTTAATTCATACAGCGTTGGTGCAGAATCAGATCGAAGCTAAAAAAATAAGCTAAGTATTTTTTGAGTCAAGCTTGATTGATATTTACTATTCAAAACTGAATGGTAAATATCAATGAAAATTATTATAAAAAAGATGATGAGTCGGTAATGCTCCCTAAAAATAATTGAACTTAAAAGTAGAAAATCGAATAGCCTTGATCTAAGGAGATTTTCTATGAAAACATCTAAATATTCGGACAGCTTAATCATGAGTATTTTGAAGCAAGCTGAAGCAGGTACTCCAGTGCCTAATCTATGCCGAGAACATGGCATGAGTTCTGCCACTTTTTACAAATGGAAGTCCAAATATGGCGGCATGGATCTTTCCATGATGACTCGACTTAAAGAGCTAGAGACAGAAAATGCCCGCCTAAAGCGCATGTATGCGGATGAACGTCTTAAAGCAGACATTCTTCAGGATGCACTGTCAAAAAAGTTATAAGGCCAACGCAACGCAAGTCACTTGCTCAACAAGCCGTTGAGCAATATAAGATATCAGTGAATAAGGCCTGTCTCATATTCCAAGTCAGTCAAACCTGTTATCGCTATATAGCTCAATTGAAGGAGCAGAATATGGTTATTGCAGATTGGCTGATTAAGCTCACCAATGAGAATAAGACTTGGGGATTTAAGCTTTGCTTTTTGTACCTGCGTAATGTCCAAGGCTACCCTTGGAATCACAAGCGTATTTATCGCATTTATAAGGAGCTTGAGCTTAACCTTCGGATTAAACCCAACAAACGCATTAAACGGATAAAGCCTGAAACTCTTGCAGTACCAGAAGCGCAGAATGAATCATGGTCAATGGACTTTATGCACGATCAACTCAGTGATGGCCGCAGTTACCGTGTGCACAACGTCATTGATGACTATAACCGTGAGTCATTAGATATCTTGATTGACTTCTCCTTACCCGCCGAACGAGTACTTCGAGGGTTGGATCAACTCATCGAATGGCGAGGTAAACCAAAACGAATCCGAAGTGACAATGGACCAGAGTACATCAGTGATTTAATGGAGGCATGGTGTAAGCAGCATGAAATTGAGCATGTATTTACCCAGCCTGGCAATCCACAACAAAATGCGTATGTAGAACGCTTCAATCGGACAGTACGTTATGAATGTTTAAATCAATATTTATTTCGAGAACTTGAAGATGTTCAAGACTATACAACAGCATGGCAACACTTTTATAATCATCAACGACCTCATATGTCAGTTGATGGTAAACCACCTAAATTTAAACAATGATAAAGGCTTCGGTTTTTCTACTCATTAACTCAATTAAAAATGGGGGTATTACCATAAGGATCTGGTTTTAGATTATTCATATAAGTCATTACATCTTTTGCTTGATCCGAAGTAATCAAGTCACCAAGATCTTTTAAGCCTTTTTTCATTTCTGCTTCCGTGACTGGCTTGCGGTTGAGAGCCTCTTGTCTTGATTTTTCCATTTGGCGTTTATTTTCCCTTTCGCGCATCTGATTTTCATAGCCACGTTGAGCCTGAATCGTCTGAACTCGCTGTGCATCCTGCGTTTGTCGTTCCATCAAACGCTGTGTTTCCATATGCCCTCTGTTAATCACCTCTTGAGCATCATATGCAAAGACAGCTGTAACTGGAGATACTAGAATACATGCAAGCAAGATTTTATTTAAAGATTTCATATTCATTTTTTCTCATAATTTAGTTGTTAAACAACCCTTCATTATGTGTGAAAGGGTAGTACATATATTGACAGATATACGTACTATTCAATAAAGAAATTGGTACTCAGCTAGACTTTTTTCAGTTTAATGACGCGATAGGTAGCTTATCAAAATTTAAACCAAGTGAAACACAGCATTCACTTATAGATTACCGCCTACTCTCCTAATAAAGGAGTTAAATATTTGACGTTTAAGTTGTTTATAAAGAGGCGGTTCATTTGAACCGCCTCAGATATTTAATAAATGTTATTGAACCGCTGATCCTCCCAATAACACGGCACTACAATTAAATTGTTTTCATGCAACCGTGACCATAATCGGACACCTAAATCCCGCTGTATATTCTGAAGTGTGAAATTGGAAATTAGCAGCGTGGACTTCATGTTGTCGTAACGGCTATATAAGACCTTATGCACCATTTCTAGGCGTTTCTCATGCCGGTCATGCAAGCCATATTCATCAATCACCAATAAATCAAAACCGGAGAAATGCTCGATAACTTCCTTTTCAGAGCGTGAAGCATCTGACCAGGTGTCCATCATTTTTTGAGCAATTTCTGCACTGGTATAGTAGCGTGCAGATTTTGTACTGTTATGTAGAATGTTGCGAATAATTGATGCACTCAGATGGGTTTTGCCTGTACCTGGTGTACCAATCATCAACATGTTCGGGTTGTGGTCAGAAATAATCTGCTGTGCAAAAGCCTGGCATAGCTTGATGGCATTGTCTTGTGCAGGACATGCAACTACATAATTCTTGAAGCCACGATCCAGGTAGCGTTTATTGAGCCCTGAGTTTTTGATTTTCTGTTGTAGCAATCGCTGTTGCAGTTCATCTGCATAGGCTGCATGTGAGTGATGGACGTTTTCTTTTGCACACAATTTACAGAGCCTGTGGCCGGCAATTTCCATCAGGGGCATATGATGGGTAGGGCAGAGTGTTTCTGTTGTTTCTACGTGAAACTGGAGCGTTTTAAGCATGGTATTCATGATCATTCTCCTAAATCCATTTTGAATTTTCTAAAAAACTCTCATTTTTTTCTTCAAAATTTGAAGATGAAGATGAAGATGAAGATGAAGATGAAGATGAAGATGAAGGGCATGGTTCAAGCATGACTTGAGTAATACTCGGGCTCTTCTCAGGAGCTGCTTGAGCATTTACTTTTCGTTGCTTAGCTGATGCTTGAGCATTACTTGCGGATTTTCCCCAACGTGCTTGAGCTGCATTTTTAGCTTTATCAGATTTCATTTGCTGATTTTGCAATGCCTGGCTTTTTAAACTGGTTAAAAAACTTGAATGAATTTGCTCAGATTCGATTTCAAACAATTCCAGGGCTATTAGCGTATTCAACAAAGTTTTAGCCTTGGTATGTTGCGATAATTTTGTGATGCTACATACCGTAGCTAGGTCGTGAGGAATAGCACCATTTTTCCAGAAATCCATCATTAACAGCAGTGCCGCACCAATTTGTTCTGCTGTCATTCGTGCAAATTTCGCCTGTAAGTCGCCGATATAGAGTGGCATCCAAATTGAAATATGTTTATGCATGTGTTCACCTTTTTTATAGGTATAGAGGGCTAAGGTCATCAATCAGATGACCTTGTATATTTATTTGATCAGGGAGCTAAGCTCATTAACCGGAGGCGAGCCTGTTGAGCCAAGTCATCGTAATGGGCTTGCCCTTCATCCAGCATTCGCTGTAGCCACAGTCTTAACGCCTGGTGATCATCGAAGCATTTGTTGATCTCCAACAAAAACGCCAGATTGTGCAGTTTGGGAATGTGTAGCTCATGGATTAATTCACGAGCCACCATATCTGCTTCAGGACTGACGACCACACCACCAAAGAAAGCTTTACTATTCATGTGCAAGCTCCTCTGTATTTAGTCGCTCCAACATGGCTTCAAATGCACTGCCATCACGACGGGTAACATTGGGGATGTAACGGCTATAGACCCGGAATAGCATTTCAGTCGTTGAATGTCCCAATTGACGTGCGATCCATTCCGGATTCTCTCCTGCCGACAGCCAGAGCGTTGCTGCTGTATGACGTGTTTGGTAGGCTCTTCTAGGCTTTAATCCTAGAAAGCGCAAGATCGGATGCCAGACACGTTTATTCACCAGACGATAATCGAGAGGTCCACCGTCACGATTACAGAATACAAACTCTGATTTACCATTATTTAAGCTTTTCTGTTGCAGAAAAGCTTGGTAAACCCGGTCATTCATCTGGATCGTGCGGTCAGAGCCATAAGTTTTGGTTCCACCAAGAACACCATTCACTAACGCTTCTCTGATATGGATTTCACGACGCTGTAAGTCGATATTTTTCCATTGCAGACCATCGATTTCACTGGTACGCATACCCGTAAAAAAGCGAATGGTGTAATAGGGGCGGAAGTCTTCACGCACCGTGGTAAGAATTTTATGCACCTCTTCCAGAGAAAAAGGTGTGACTTCAATCTTGCTTTCCTTCAGATTGTTAATATTTTTATAAGGCGACTCAAACTCGTATCGTTCAGCCGCATCATTGAGTATCATACGTAAAGGCGTCATGATTTGATTAATCCGCGATGCTTTCAGACTTGTTTGATCTTTTCCGTGTGTCACTTTGGCGAGGGAAGCACGGAAGTTCAGCAAGTCTGACTTCTTGATTTTCGAGAGAACCTGATTACCAAAAGCAGGAATCAAATAATTTTTAATAATAATTGAAACCTTTTGTTGATAAGAAGTTCTCCATTCAACTTGTTTTTGTTTAAACCACACTTCAGTAAACTCTTTAAAAAGAGGAACCTTAGTTTGTACAGCGATTTGCTGACTTCTTTTTTCCTTAAAATCATCGACACGTTTACTTTTTGGAAAGTACTTTTCGTATTCAAAAGTGCCCAGTGTGATTTCTGCCTCAAGCTGTTCGAGACGTTTTTTCAAAATGCGACGGTTATAGGCATTGTCTTCAAGATTGGTTGTTTCTCTGCAACGAATGCCCATGTAGCGAAAGTCGGCAATCAGTTTGCCACTTCGTTCCCGGATGGTAGCCATCAGTTAAACCTCCTAAGCCTTATTGCAAGGCATCCATGCTTAAACCAGTGAATTTAAGCATTTCAGTTTCAATACGTTCCCAAACAAAAAGAATTTTGCGGCCACCAAAAGGACGGATGTAGTGAACACCTTCAATGAAGACACTGTCTTTCAGCTGGTTGCGAATGGTACGAGCGTCGTACTGGATTTTTTCAGCCAGTTGCTGGGCTGTGAGATAGGTATATGACATAATTGTATTCCTAGCGTAATTCATCGGATGTAAGGAATTTTTCATCCTTAGACCTAAAATAACCTCAAATTTAATTAAATGCAATTAAATTTTCATTGTATTAGAGGAAAAATTAATGGTTATTTGTAAGCTACCAATATTGTTGGCTGAAAGAAAAATGCGTGTAGCTGACTTAATTCGTGGCACAGGCATTAATAAGACAACTTTGCATAAGCTTTATAATGGCGAATTGACTCGAATTGATTTGGAGACCATCGATCGAATTTGTGATTATTTGGATGTACAGGTAGGGGATTTATTTGTTTTTGAAAAAGACAATAAAGAACAATCTGTTAGTGAATAGTTTGGTCACAAATGGTCACATCAAAAAGTGAAATGGTCACAAATTATTGATCATTTGGTAAAAAATACCTTGTTTGGAAGAGAACAGGGTGATTTTTTGCCTTCAAAAAAGCTCTGAAAGTGGTGATCGATTGAGGACATTTAAGGTCAATTGAGACCATCTTTATGGTCGTGGGCACGCCATGGTCACATCTTGGTCACAAAATACAAATTACATTAAGAATATTTTTTATTGAATCGAATAACAAAGGAAGGGGAATTTTCAAAAAATATAATAAAATCAATAAGAAAAAAGCCCCCATCTTGCGATGAGGGCTTTTTGAATCTGGAGCGGGAAAGGAGACTCGAACTCCCGACCCCAACCTTGGCAAGGTTATGCTCTACCAACTGAGCTATTCCCGCGGAGTCTATAAAGTTTTTTAAATGAAAAAACTAAATGAAAAAATTTTGAGCGGGAAAGGAGACTCGAACTCCCGACCCCAACCTTGGCAAGGTTATGCTCTACCAACTGAGCTATTCCCGCATGCCGTGTATAATACAGCATGCAAAAATGTGGTCAACACCTTTGTTAAAAATCTTGCATCAATTGCATAAAATAAAAGCAAAATGCTGTAGATTAGACAATAAATAACCAATATTCATATAGAAATCGATGAAATTTCACCACAATCAACGGATTGCACCTGAACAGATTACCGAAATACTCGGCAGAACAAGGTATACTGGGATTATATTTTTGAAGATTGGAGTCAGGCCATGAGCTTAGAACAACAACTGAAAGATCGTTTGGCGCAATTATCCCCAACCCATTTGGAAGTGGTGAATGAGTCTTCGGGTCATGGTGGTTATTTCCCGGGAAAAGAATCGCATTTTAAAACCGTGATTGTGAGTCAGGCATTTGCCGGTTTGCGCCCCGTCCAGCGTCATCAGAAAGTTTATGCTGCTGCGGGTGATCTGCTGTCAAAAGACAAGATTCATGCGCTGGCCATTCATGCATTTTTGCCTGAAGAATGGGCAGGTCAGGATACGACCAGTCCTGCTTGTGCACACGCACCTAAAAACTAAGAGGAAATGATGGAAACCCAACTTTTAGTCAAGATTATCCATATGTCGGTAGCAGGACTGGCGATTGTCGCCATTCTTGCCCGTGCCTTGACCTTGTTTGTCGGCACACAGGGAAATATGCCTAATCCGTTAGCACGTACAGCGCTAGTCGCTTTACAGCATTTAGCTATCACGGTGATTGCACTGACCGGTATAGTATCGCTCGTCCTGAAAGACTTTGATGTACAGCCTTGGTTCTATGCCAAAGTCATTTTATTTTTGGTGCTGGTGTCCTCGCTAGGCAAAGCCTATAAAAAAGATGATTCGATCTTGCTGTCGCAGCGTCGGGCTGGCTTAGTTATTGCTGTAGTTTCATTGGTGTCTATTCTGGCTTTGGTGATGATCAAGCCGAATTTTGGCTAAAAGCAGGCTGGCTGTGATGATCAGCACAGCCAGTCCATGCAAATAATTAGAAAATACAAATGTTGTAAAAGTAATTAAAAATGTGAGGAGGGGGACATGCGTACACGTGTGGTATTTAATCAAAAGGGTGGGGTAGGCAAGTCGAGTATTACTGTCAATCTGGCAGCGATCAGTGCACATCAGGGTTTAAAAACCTTATTGATTGACCTGGATCCGCAGGCCAACTCTAGCCAGTATGTGCTGGGTGATGATGCGACGTATTCTAGTAACAAGCCGGCACTCGAACCGAATATCGAAAACTATTTTGAAGATGTACTCGGTAATCAGCAAAGCAAGGGCTTGCTTGGTAATGCGATTGGCTCGATTTTAAAAAGTCGTAGCAAAGGTCTGGAAAGCTATGTGCATCAATCTTCTTTTAAACATCTCGATGTCATTCCGGCTAGCCCGACACTGGGTGCATTGGCCTATGCACTGGAGTCCAAGCACAAGATCTACAAGTTACGAGATGCCTTACAACAACTGTCAGGATATTATGATCGGGTGTTTATTGATACACCGCCTGCATTCAATTTCTTTACCCTCTCTGCTCTCATTGCGGCGAACCGTGTGCTGATTCCCTTCGACTGTGACGTGTTTTCTAAACGCGCCCTGCAGACCCTGATTGAAAATGTGATTGAAACTCAGGATGACCATAATGAAGGGCTGGAAATTGAAGGTATTGTCGTCAACCAGTTTCAGGCACAGGCTAAGTTACCGCGTGAAGTGGTACAACAGCTCAAAGATGAAGGGTTGCCGGTCCTCGACAGTATGTTGCCACCGTCGATCTTGATGAAAGAATCTCATCAGAAAAATCAGCCTTTGATTCATTTGGCTACTGATCATAAATTGACTCAGGCCTATCAATCGTTGTTCAATGAGATAGAGCAGAATTAAGATCGAGTTAGCTATGAAACTTGTGAAAATAAGCCTGAGTATTGCTGCACTTGCATTACTGAGTGCCTGTGCAACGCCGGTAAAACCGACTTATGTGTCGCCAACCCTGTATCAGACTTTGGGTTGTTCGCAACTACAGGGTGAATATAACCGTATTCAGCAGTATATCGACAATGGCGTTGAGCCACCGAAACGTACAGGCGTCGGTGTGGGCGTTGGTCTTGGCGGTGGCTGGGGCAGTCGCGGTGGCTGGGGTATTGGCCCGAGTGTTTCAGTCAATATGGGACAGTCATCCGATACCAAAAGAACCGAACTGGCACGGCTTTTAGGCGAGCAGGAAGCGATTGTACAGGCCGCGCGTTATAAGAACTGTCCGATCATCGTTCGGCAGGCGACGCCTAAATAAATCATTCAACATTAAACGGATGAATGCTGACTTCGGGTCGGCATTTTTTTATTGCTTTCACCAAGAATAGGGCGGTTTACATTAAGATAAAACTCACGGGAAATTGACCAGACTGTATATAAATCTGAAATTTATAAGCTTGTTATCACACTCTCATATTGATTAAGCTACAACCTTGGCCCGGAAAAGTTCATTGCGATGATTGAAAATTGGTTATTTGTTTTAGGACTCATTGCTGTACTGATGGTTCCAGGGCCCGCCAATGCCTTGGTGGCTAGTTCTGCTCATCAGCAGGGGCAGGCCAAAACCAGTCTCTATCTTCCTGCCATTTTGCTCGGCTATTTTTATGCCATTAATGTATGGGCCTTGGTGATTCATCTGGCGTCACCGATCTGGCCAAATTTTAAAGGCTTGGTCTATGTGCTGAGTACCATCTGTGTGGGCTGGATGACCTTGCATTTATATAAGGCCCAGCAGTTAGAACGCTACAGCAAGAACCATCCGCAGATTCGCCCCTGGCAAATGTTTACAACTACCCTAAAAAATCCTAAAGCAGCATTGTTGGCCTCTGGAATTTTACCGATGGAAACCTGGCAAAGCCCGACCAACTTCGTTCTGGTTTTTGCTGCCTTTAGCTTGAGTACCGTTCCGGTCGGGATATTCTGGATGGTCTTTGGTCAGGCCATATTGACCAGTCCATCTGAAAAAATAAAAGCCGGCCTCATTTATAAAGGCGCGGCTCTATTTGTCCTGCTTTGTCTCATCCCACTCTTGATCAAGCTCTGGGATTAAACGCACAGGCTGTAAAAGAATCTTAATGTAAAAAGTTCTTAAGCTGTTTTACTTTTTTTGAGCTTTTGTTGAATAAAGCCAATCACACCTGGCAATACACTTAAAATAATGATGCCAAAAATTAGATAGGTGAAGTTGTCTTTGACGATCGGCATATTGCCAAACATATAGCCCAAAATGACAAATGAGCTAATCCAGGCAAATGCACCTACTACATTATAGGTCAGGAAATATTTGTAATTCATGCTGCCAGCACCGGCGACAAAGGGTGCGAAAGTACGGGCAAAAGGAACAAAACGCGCAAAAATAATGGTTTTACCACCATGTCTGGCAAAGAATTGCTGGGTCGCCAATAAGTGTTTTTTATTGATGAAGCGCGATTCAATCTCGAAAACCCGAGGTCCAATATATTTGCCAATATGATAATTCAGGGTATCGCCCAATACTGCCGCAACAAACAAGAGCGGAATCAGCACCCAAGGATCCATCGCACCAGTAGAGGCTGCCAGTGCACCTGCTGCAAATAGCAAGCTGTCACCGGGCAGGAACGGCATCACCACCAGACCTGTTTCTACAAAGATAATTAGGAAAAGAATGGCATAAATCCAGATCCCGTAATTGGTGATAAATTCAAGCAAGTGATCATCAACATGCAAGATAAAATCAATCAGTTCCATGAGCCCAGTACAAGCAAAAGTGTGGTCAAATCCTAACAGCCCGGGGCATGAAAGTCAGTACCAGAAAGTAAAATAATTAACGCTCCATCCATCTTCAATTGAGCAAAAATTTCTCTTACATATTATCTTCAGATTTTTATAAAAACATGCTTAGTTGGATTAAATCTTGAGCTTAAAAATATAAAAATGACAGACCAAACAAGGCATCCGAAGGGACGCTTTGTTGTGCTAGAAATATAATGCAATCAACTAAATGTATACCTAATGCGAATTGTGTGCTTAATGCGCTGAAAAATGTTAGAATACGGCGCTTATCTTTCGTTTGCCTTTCATAGTTGTTCGTCATGACTACCAATACTCAAATTACTGAAGATCGTATCCTGATTCTGGATTTCGGTTCTCAATATAGTCAGCTCATCGCACGTCGTGTCCGTGAAGCTGGTGTATATTCTGAAATGTATGCCTATGATATGTCTGAAGAAGACATTCGTGCATTTAATCCAAACGGTATCATCTTGTCTGGTGGACCTGAGAGTGTTCACCTTGAGGGCAGCCCGCGTGCGCCGCAAGTGGTATTTGAGCTGGGTGTGCCGGTATTGGGTATTTGTTATGGCCTGCAAACCATGTGCGAACAGCTTGGCGGTAAAGTTGAGCCAGGTACTGTGCATGAGTTTGGCTATGCAGAAGTAGATATTGTCGTACGTGACAAGCTGATCGGTAATTTACAGGACCGTGAAAACCAGCTGCATGTCTGGATGAGCCATGGTGACAAGGTTGCCCGTATTCCAGAAGGCTTCCAGATCACTGCACAAACGCCTAGCTGTCCAATTGCTATGGTTTCTGACGAAACTCGCCGTTTCTATGGTATTCAGTTCCATCCTGAAGTGACACATACGTCTAAAGGCGCAGAATTACTGTCGAACTTCGTTCATCAAATTTGTGGTTGTCGCGGTCTGTGGACGCCAGAACACATTATTGATCTACGTGTAGAACAGCTTCGCCAACAGATTGGTGATGAAAAAGTATTACTGGGTCTTTCTGGTGGTGTGGATTCATCTGTAGTGGCAGCGCTGTTGCATAAAGCGATCGGTGATCAGCTGACCTGTGTATTTGTAGACAACGGTTTGCTTCGTTTGAACGAAGGCGATCAAGTGATGCAAATGTTTGCTGACAACATGGGTATCCGTGTTATTCGTGCTGCTGCTGAAGAGCGTTTCTTGACTGCGCTTGCGGGTGAAGTTGATCCTGAAGCAAAACGTAAAATTATTGGCCGTGAATTTATTGCTGTCTTCGCTGAAGAAGCACGTAAATTAGATGGCGTAAAATTCCTTGCACAAGGTACGATTTATCCAGACGTAATTGAATCTGCTGCAAGCAAGCAGGGCAAGGCACATGTGATTAAATCACACCATAATGTGGGTGGTTTACCAGCAGATCTAGCGTTTGAACTGGTTGAACCATTACGTGACTTATTTAAAGATGAAGTACGTAAATTGGGTACGACTTTAGGCTTGCCACACAGCATGATCTACCGTCATCCATTCCCGGGCCCAGGTCTTGGTGTGCGTATCCTGGGTGAAGTGAAAAAAGAATATGCAGACATTTTACGTCTTGCGGATGACATTTTCATGCAGGAACTGCGTGCCAGCGGCTGGTATGACAAGACTGCTCAAGCATTTGCAGTATTCCAGCCAGTAAAATCGGTGGGTGTAGTCGGTGATGGCCGTCGTTATGCATGGGTGATTGCACTGCGTGCGGTAGAAACCGTGGACTTTATGACGGCTCGTTTCGCGCATCTTCCTTATGATTTAGTCGATAAGATCTCGACCCGTATCATGAATGAAATTGCTGAAGTTTCTCGTGTTGTGTATGACGTATCGTCTAAACCACCAGCAACAATTGAATGGGAGTAATTTAGGGGTTTCGGACAGCACTGCTGTCCGCCTAAATTACGCCAAGCGCTATGCGCGTGGCAGTATCTGGTTTATCAGATATAACCTAATAAAAAAGAGCGCTTCGGCGCTCTTTTTTTGATTTATACTGAATAAAAATAAACCTTTAAAAGCTAAAAAATGCCTTTACCTACTTATGATCAATTAATGCTGCCTTTAATGAAATTATTATCAGAATTAAATGAGCCAATAAAAATTTCGGATGCTGCGAATATCCTAGCTGAACGTTCCAATTTACACGAAGAGGATTTAAATAAAATTCTTCCGAGCGGGAAAAATATATTTAAAGATAGAGTGGCATGGGCAAAGACCTACTTAGTTAAGGCGGGCTTAGTTCAACAACCGAAGAGAGCATATTGTGAGATTAGTAGCTTGGGTAGACAGGTTGATTTAAAAAGTTTAGATGCTATAACAAATGAATATTTAGCACAGTTCAACGGATTTTCAGATTTTAAATTAGGAAAGAAAAATAAAGATGAGTTTGGGATCGGGAATCTACAAGTTATTGAAAGCCTAAATAGTTACCAAGAAACTCAGACTCCAGAAGAAACAATCCAGAACACAACGGAATTATTAAAATCTGATTTGAAAAGTGATTTGCTTCAGATGGTAAAAGATAAATCTCCTTCATTTTTTGAAAGACTGGTTGTCGATCTTCTGGTGGCAATGGGCTACGGCGGTTCACATCAAGATGCAGCTCAAGCGATTGGTAAAACCAACGATGGTGGAATTGATGGTGTAATTAGTGAAGATCGATTAGGGCTAGATAAAATTTACATCCAAGCGAAACGTTGGAAAGATACTGTTGGTCGTCCCGACATTCAACAGTTTAAAGGTGCTTTGGCCGATCAAGTTGCTAAGAAGGGTGTATTCATTACTACGTCAAGTTTCAGTAAAGAGGCCATTGAGTCGGCAAGAAAATCCGGTATTGTTTTAATTGATGGCGATAAGCTGACGTCTTTAATGATTGAATTTGGTTTAGGTGTACAAATAGAACGTAGTTTTCATATCTATAAAATCGACCAAGATCGTTTTGATGAAGATAATTTTTAACGGGTAATTTAAGCTGGTTTAACCTGCCAGTTTTGCAGCTCCCCAGCTAAACTTTGCTCCAGATCTGGATCATAAGCTTCAACCCGATTCCGTCCATTGGCTTTAGCCTGATATAAGGCAATATCGGCTTGCTTAATTAGGGTCATCAAATCCGTTTCACAGCTTTCCAGAATGGCAGCACCAATCGAAATACTAAAACTGAAACGATGTTGGCTGTCTAGATCGATCACAATATTTTCAATTTTATGCCTTAAACGCTCGGCAACTTTTAGCGCTTCATCCAGAGAAGTTTCGGGTAAAAATGCAATAAATTCCTCGCCTCCATAGCGTGCCAAAATATCATGCTGCCGCATTTCGCTGTGTGTATTTAGGGCAATCGTCTGTAAGACCTGATCTCCGATATCATGACCATAACGATCATTAATCTGCTTAAAATGATCGACATCAAAGACCAGTAAACTCATAGGCACCGGTTGATCAAAATTCTGTTGTACCAGTTGTTGCGCGAGATATTCAAAACAGCGACGGTTATTCAGGCCAGTGAGTGAGTCGGTATGAGCCATATTTTCAAAGGCCTGCCGATTATATTCATTCAGGGTATGCTGCAAAAATACCATGCGTGATTTTAAGGTCGAGCTCCAGCTAATATATAGACTGAAGGTCAATACTGGCAGATAAATCAGGGAAAATAAAAACATCTGGTACAGGTCAGACCGAGTATTGAAATATACACCGATGTAAATCATCAGGGTAATCAGACTTGAAGTAATCAAAGACGGCCAGAACCGGATCTGCACACATAAATTGGCCAGTACAATAAAGACTAAGGAGGCATATTGATAAATGAGGGTATAAGCACTTTCAGACTGATTCAGATTAAAAAACCAGATGGCACTTGCACCAATAATCGAGGTAGGCAAGAGCAGATCAAAGACAGGCAGATTGCGGTAAGAGTGATACATCCAGATCGTGATCAGTACGATCAGGATGGTATAGCTGATTTTGGTCAAAATGAGTAACTTGAGAATATCATGCAGCACCAGAATATCGGCGAGGGTATAAGAGGCATATGCCAGCTGTGCGAATAAATTGACCTGTAATAAGTATTTTGGTGGTGTATCAAAAAGTATGCTAAAAAAAAGCAGGTTGAATTTTGATAAAATAGAGAAATGCAAATAACTCTAGAAATCAAATGTCCAACCTGCCTCAGTGACAGTATAAAGAAAAATGGCATCAAAGTAGATGGGAAACAAAACTACCAATGCAAAGACTGCAAACGTCAGTTTATTGGTGACCATGCTCTGAGCTATCTAGGATGTAATTCTGGCATTACTCGTAAAATATTACAGTTAATGGTCAGAGGCAGCGGTATACGAGATATCGCTGAAGTTGAGCGCATTAGTATCGGTAAAGTCTTACGGACTTTAACTGAATCGGCCTATCAAATTCAGCCTAAACAAAGTCATTATGAATCTCTCGAAGTAGATGAATTCTGGACTTTTGTTGGAAATAAAAATAATAAACAATGGCTTATTTACGCCTACCATCGAGAAACAGGTGAGATTGTTGCTTATGTTTGGGGTAAGAGAGATTCAGCTACAGTCCAAAGGTTGAAGACAAAGCTTAAACAATTAGGTATTCACTACACCCGAATTGCAAGTGATCATTGGGACAGTTTCATCACTGCTTTTAAAAACTGCAAGCAAAGTATTGGTAAGTTTTTTACTGTAGGAATTGAAGGTAATAATTGCAAAATAAGGCATCGAATAAGGCGTGGTTTTAGAAGAAGTTGTAATTTCTCCAAAAAGCTTGAAAACCATTTTAAAGCCTTCGACTTAACCTTCTTTTACATCAATAATGGCTTCATTTAATGTCAGCATACTTTTTAAAACACCACCAGTATTTTAAAGTGAGTTTTTTCTGATGAGCATAGTAGGCCGGTTTTAGAGGTGCAGGAATACGAACAAGCGGATCTTGAAGAGCCTCCTGAATCAGGGTACGTGATTCTTTTTCGTTATCATGCGGCATGCAGCCTTCCCAAATTAAAATATATAAAAATGAATAAGATGAAATTTATATATAGTTGTATAAAAAATATTCTATTCTTTTGTTGGATATTTTAAAAGTGGAAGAATCAAATTTATTTTATAAAATGAAATCCCCGATTAACGCATTCTAAGAATGATCCTAGCTTATAGAACAGACTAATGATTCAGCTTTAATTCGCCGTTGACTGGGCTGGTTGAGTGTCTGGCTTAAATACATTCCAGGGATTTTCTGTTGCTGGCTTGGGCTTATTCAGCATATCCGGATGATAGACTTCAATCCGGTTTCGGCCAGACTTCTTGGCTTGATATAAGGCGATATCGGCTTGTTTGATCAGATCTTCCAGAGTCTGGGTATGGGATTCTAGTTCTGCAACACCGATCGAAATGGTGAACCGGATGGCATGATTGGATTCAACATAAATATACTGCTTTTGAATTGCACAACGAATTCGTTCTGCAATCACCAGGCTGTCTTGTAGCTGAGTATCTTCCAGGAGAGCGATAAACTCTTCCCCGCCAAAACGTGCCAGTACATCGCTATGCCGCATTTCTTTACGGGTCACCTCAGCAATCAGTTGTAGCACCCGATCACCAACATCATGCCCATAGCTATCATTAATATTTTTAAAATGATCCACATCAAACATCAACAGGCAGCTACTGGCATGTTTAGGCCATTGATGAATAGAGCGTTCAGCCATATCGACAAAATGGCGACGGTTGTAGAGTTGGGTCAAATCATCGGTATGGGCCAGATTCTTTAAGGTTTGATAGTTCCATTCATCAAGCAGGGAGCGCAAAAAAGAACGCCGCACATTCAGAATATTATTCCAGTTAATATAAATACTAAAAAACCACAGTGGACTAAAGACCACGCTAAAAATAAAGGCTTGAGAAGCACTCATGAACTGGGTCACCCCAAGCATGATAAACAGGGCAATCAAGATGGAGCAATAGACTGCGACTTTAAACTGGGTCTGCACACAGAGATTGGCGATGAGAATAAAGATCGCAGAGGCATAAATATAGGTAGCAACATGGGGACTGGTTGAAAGCGCGAGTAAGCCAATCCAGGCCGCTGCAGCCACAGTGGTACCTATCGGCAAGATTCTGTCCAGAATCTGAATGTTTTTATGTTTTTTAAACAGGTAATAACAGCAAAACATGGCGCCCAGAACCAGAACGACGCGCATCAGACCAGAAATAAAAAACATGTCTGGAATAATCAGAATATCGGCAAAGAAATACAGTAAAAAGGCAATTTGCGCCAGATAGTTAATTTGACGCAAGTTATGATGACTATGCGTATAGACATAATCATGAAAATACTGCTGAAACGGGGCAGGAATACGGGCATGAGGATCTGTTAGCGCCTGTTCAATCAGCTGACGGTTCTGCAGATCACATTCAGATAATTTCAGTGATTTATCGGTCGTCGAATTTTGAAAAGATACATTCGCCGTTGAATATATATTCTCATTCTGAGCAGACATGTCCTGGTCCAGTGTTATTTTTATAGGTGCCTATTATGCCGTGGTTGAGTAAAAAATAACCTCCCAAAAATTGGGTATCCGGGAAGTTTTTAAAGCTAAAACGTAACAAAATTTGTGTTTTGTAAAATTGAAAGCGATTGAAATACATGAATAATCATCTTATTCATTGGGATATTTGGTTGTTATGGATTCGTTTCACGTGAAACATAAATGATATTCCTGACCTTCAGTTTATTTAAACTCATAACGCCATGTGCCTAAATCATGATTGCCTTGCTAAAACTTAATTTTGGGGGCTTTGGATACAAATCCCATCTGCCTTTCAGGATTTAAATTAATGAGACTAGTGAGGCGTTTTATACGTATCTAAATATTTCCAGGGATAGATTTTGCCCATAGACCCTGTACATTGTCCTGAACAGAGAGGCATCTTGAATCGGTCAAATGCATGTCTCACCCACTCAAAAGTAGAATGAAAATGCCGAGGTAAGCTCAGCCATGTCGAATAATAGTGATATTGAACTGTCGAATTCCGATGATTGTGAAAAGTATGTGAATCAGTTTATTCAGGAGTTTCCTTTACGTCGCGCGGAAATCGGACAGGGCACCGTGATTAAACGTGCCTTGCCAAGCAGACATAAGCGCATGATTGGTGCCTGGTGTTTTCTGGATCATGCGGGTCCGGCCATTTTCCCGCAAGGAGATGGTCTGGATATCGGACCACATCCGCACATTGGTCTGCAGACCTTTACATGGATGATCGAAGGCAGCATGATGCACAATGACAGTCTGGGAAATCAGCAGTTGATTCGTCCCAAGCAGGTCAATCTGATGACCTCGGGTTATGGCATTTCACATACCGAAGTCTCTCCTGAAAGTGAAACGCATATGCATGCAGCGCAGTTATGGATTGCCTTGCCGGATGACAAGATCAATATGGCACCGGGTTTTGAACATTATCCTGAATTGCCGGTCATAAATGAGCAAGGCATTGAATTTACCGTGCTGGTCGGAGAATATTTAAAAACGAGATCACCAGTTAAAGTACATAGTGAATTGCTAGGCGTGGATGTGTATGCAGCTGAAAGTAGCAGTATGCGCTTGCCGCTGAATCCGAAATTTGAATATGGTTTTATGGTGCTTGAAGGGACGGCCAGCATCAATGGGCATGAACTGACAGAGGATAATATGTTGATCCTTGAGCCGGGCTTACAGCAGGTCAATGCTGAAATTCATGCCGGGAGTCGGGTGTTATTGATTGGTGGGGAACCATTTGAAAGCCCGATTTTACTGTGGTGGAATTTGGTCGGGCGTACGACAGAGGAACTTAAAATTGCGCGGGAACAATGGATTGAAGGTCATGAACGTTTTGGTTCCATTCCTGCCTATGATGGACCACGTTTAGAAGCGCCTGCATTTCCAGACCAGATGCGGGCTTCCCGATAAATGCTAAAAATGATGGGAATATGGAACGCTGTCTGAGTTGAACTCAAATAATGAATCTGCAACATAGGATACATATCATTACAGTCATCAAAAAATGAGCTAGAGTCTGCTGCTTTTTGCTATGCTCAGTGGGCAAAAACAATAAAATCATGAGTCTAATATGCGTGTTTTACATCATCTCGAACAATCACGATCATTTCGTATCCTGTGGGCCATGGAAGAATTAGGACTGGATTACGAGGTTAAATACTATAAACGTCAGCCCAACCTTTCTGCGCCACCGGCCTTAAAACAGATCCATCCGTTGGGCAAAGCCCCGATTCTGGTCGATCAGGGTCAGGTACTGGCAGAATCTGCGGCGATCCTGGAATATTTGCAGGAAACTTATGATGAAAAGCAGCAGTTTCGCCCAGAAGATATTGCCGACAAGGCCCAGTACCGTTACTGGATGCATTATGCGGAAGGCTCGTTAATGCCGCTGCTGGTGATGCAACTGGTAATGACCACAGTGCCTAAACATACGCCTTTGCTGATTCGACCTGTGGCCAAGAAAATCTGTGATGGGGTGAAAAAGCAATTTGTACAGAGCCGTTTAAAAGATCATATCCAGTTTCTGGAAAGCTATTTGAGTGAGCATGATTATTTTGCCGGGCATTTCAGTTTTGCGGATATTCAGATGAGTTTTCCTTTGGAGGCCATGCAGAGCCGGACGGGTCAAAGCTATCCAGCGATTCAAGCCTATCTTAAACGGGTGTCGCAACGTGCTGCCTATGCGCGTGCACTGTCCAAAGAAAAACAGATCAGCTCTTAAACGCTTAAAAGAAAAGGTGCCGATGGTACCTTTTTTGATTTTGTGAGATTAGTCCGGAAAGCTGAGACGTTCTTTGGGGAAAACTACCTTAAACGTGGAACCTTGGTTTTCCTTGGACTCAATTTCCAGATGTGCCTGATGCTGCATGAGTACATGTTTAACAATTGCCAATCCCAAACCGGTACCGCCAGTACGACGGCTGCGGTCTGAATCGATGCGGTAAAAACGCTCGGTCAGACGTGGCAGATGCTTGGGATCAATACCGATGCCGTTATCTTGCACCACAAAATAGGCCGATTCACCGTCATCATGCCAGCCGATGGTGATGGTGCCGCCTTTAGGCGTATACTTGATGGCATTGGTAATCAGGTTGCTAAAGGCGCTGGCCAGTTCCATATCTGAACCGATCAGATCGCAATGACTGTCAATGTCCAGATTCAGGGTATGACCATAATCAATATTATAGGCCTGGGCATCATCGAATAGCTGGTTCATCAGACTCGGCATTTCAATGATCTGGTTTTTGGCAATATTCTTATCATTTTCCAGACGTGACAGCAGCAGCAGGTCGTTGACCAGAGCATTCATGCGTCGGGTTTGCGACTGCATCTGATCAAAAGCGCGTTTCCAGCGTGGATTAATATCTTCCTGATCGGTAAAGGTTTCAATATAACCGCTGAGTACGGTCAAAGGAGTGCGCAGTTCATGTGAAATATTGTCGACAAAATCCTTTCGCATCTGTTCCAGATTGTGCATCCGGGTCACATCATAAGCGACCAGTACCCGACTTTCTCCGCCAAAACGGGTCATTTTGACCTGCACATAATGGTCTTCAAACAGCGAAGAACGCATTTTCAGGCCGTCCGGGGATTCATCAATATGGTGATAGTATTCGATAAAGCTTGGTTGGCGTAACAAGGTCAGGATATTACGGCGACGGTCATCACTGGAGATTCCGAGCAGACGTTCGGCTGCCGGATTCCACCATTCAATCTGCTGGTTTTCATCAAGTAGTACCACAGCTTCTTGTAAGGCCACCAGTGAAGACTGTGCACGATCAATCAGTTCGACCATTTCCGCCTGAACAATCCGTTCCTGACGTTGGGCGCGGTAAACATTGAAAAGTAGCGCACCCCAAATCCCGCCAATATTTGGTGGAACATCATAAGGGCGATTGGAAATCCATTCATTGACCAGATATAAGGAACGCATTTGGGTCGCAAAGAACGCCACGAAAGCAATTACGATACAAACCCAGAAATACCCAATCCCAAAACCGATAAAGCTGGCGATAATCAGGAAAAAAGCCAGTAGGCGTAAATCCTGCTTGGCAAAATCCCATAAACTGCTGTAACGGATTCTTTTGTGTTCGCGTGCCAGTTCGGGGACAGGGTAGGGTTCATACATAAAACAAGATTTACCTTAAAAGATATTAACCTAAAGCGACATCTGAACGCGTCGAGAAACGATACCCCGTTCCGCGAACGGTCTGTACAAAACGGTCTACACCATAAGGTTCCAGCACTTTACGCAAACGGCGGATATGCACATCGATAGTCCGGTCTTCAATATAGACGTTACCGCCCCAAACCTGATCCAGCAATTGCGCACGGGTATAGGCACGTTCCGGATGGGTCATGAAGAATGCCAGTAAACGATATTCAGTCGGACCCATTTCCAGAATGTTGTTACCAAAATTCACCCGCTGGCTGACCGGATCCAGAATCAAGCCGTTGGCATCAATAGTTTTTTCACCGCTCAGGGCATTGGCGCGGCGCAGTACCGCCTTAATCCGCGAGACCAGTTCCCGGGTCGAGAATGGCTTGGTCATGTAGTCATCGGCACCGGCATCCAGACCTTGTACCTTGTGGTCTTCTTCACCGCGCGCTGTGAGCATAATCACCGGAATTTCTGACAGGCTTTCATCACGTTTCAGACGACGACACAGGTCCACACCGCTGACGCCACCTGGCATCATCCAGTCCAGCAAAATCAGTGCCGGACGCTGATCCACAATCATCTGATGCGCCTGCTTGGCATCTTCTGCCTGCAAGCACTGAAAACCGGCCATATCCAGAGAGGTATGGATCATTTCCCGAATCGGGAGCTCGTCATCGACGATTAATATGTAGTCATCTTTCACAACGCAATACCCTATTTCATGTAAACGGTGAACCGTTTTATATTTATGACAGGCTTATTACAAAGACTAATTATGACAGTATCATTGCAGAAAGGGAAAAACTGCTGATATTCGCAAAGATTTGTGACAAATATAATGCAGAAACTTGTTAAAAAATCATAAATTAATTTTACTCATTTCCGTAGTACAGCATAAATCTTCAACTCACTGGTAAATGCAGGAAATCCTATTAAACACAGGATTTAACAGCTATTTTTTCTCGGAAAATGACTCGAGCAGCGCCAAAAAAACCACACTACAAGACGATAAAACTTCCTCAAGCGAATGCTTAAAACCACTCATCACCCAACGAATGGCAATTTGGGTGACATAGCCATTTAAACCGGTCGACACCAATGAAATTTCCTGCTCGCTGCGATTTAACTGCGGCATCATCAACATGACAAAGGCATGAATCATGCGGTCGAAACGTGACATGGTTTCATGAATGGTGGCCTGATTATGCAGTTCCTGCACCAGCATGGCATCGATATAAATGATCCGTGCCATGCGCGGATTGTCACGCAGGGTAGTGAGCAGCGCACTCAAACCGGCTTCGATCATTTTTTTCGGATCACTCGATGCCTGCATCATGGCCTGCATCACATTCTGCTGCAGTTCATCAATCAGTTTTAAGAAAATGGTCTGAAACAGATCTTCGCTTTTCTTGAAGGATTCATAAAAATAACGTTCGGTTAGTTTGGCTTCATTACAGATATCTTTGACGGTAACTGAAAAAAAACCATAACTGCCATAGGCTTCAATTCCGGCTTCGATCAGTTTTTCACGACGTGCCTGCTGTCGTTCAGCCATCGACAGGCCTTTAAACTGACGCTCCTTGGTTTTGGAGGGTCGTGATTTTGCTACTGAGTCGATCGAATCGGTCATAAGGCCTGTGTGCTCATCTGCATGAAGATTTTGAATATCTTAGCAATAAATCTCGCTTAGACCTATATAGAAATGCTCCCCTGAAATTTGGCCTCTAAGGACATAGGATAATTATTGACAATCTATATTGTCAAAACTATATTGAGGATCTGTGCTAGCTCCTGAAACAACAGAACAAGATCCTGCTGTCATGGAATGGCAGTTCTTTACATAAGGAAATTGAATGAAAAATTTTAACAATAAAGTTGCTGCAATTACCGGTGCCGGTTCAGGTATTGGCCAGCAACTGGCGGTATTATTGGCCAAGCAGGGTTGTCACTTGGCGCTGAGTGATATCAATGAACAAGGTCTGGCGCAAACGCTTGAATTGCTCAAAGAGAGTGATGTTCGTGTGACTATCCAGAAAGTGAACGTGGCTGAACTGGAACAGGTGCGTAACTGGGCGGCACAGGTTGAACAGGATCATGGCAGTGTCAATATGATATTTAATAATGCTGGCGTCGCACTAGGTTCAACTGTTGAAGGGGCGTCTTATGAAGAACTGGAATGGATTGTCGGAATCAATTTCTGGGGCGTGGTGTATGGCACCAAAGAATTTCTGCCACTGATCAAGAAAACTGGCGATGGCCATATCATCAATATTTCCAGCCTGTTTGGTCTGACTGCTCAACCGACCCAGTCTGCTTATAATGCGACCAAGTTTGCAGTGCGTGGTTTTACTGAATCCCTACGTCAGGAACTGGATCTGGAAAATTGTGGGGTGAGTGCACTGTGTGTACATCCGGGGGGTATCCGTACCAATATTGCCAATGCTGCAAAAATGAATAACAGCCTGCTGACTTTAGGTATGAATCCGGAAAAATCAGCTCGTAATTTTAATAAATTATTGCGTTGTCCACCTGCAGAAGCCGCTCGTCAAATTCTGGAGGCGGTACAAAAAGACAAGCGCCGTCTGCTGATCGGTAATGATGCCAAAGCAATTGACCTGATTCAGCGGATCTTGCCGACCGGTTATCAGCATGTCACTGCACTGGCGACCCAATTTGGTAAAAAGAAGAAAAAATCTGCTTAAAAAATTGTAAAACAGACCCGCGAAAGCGGGTTTTCTTTTATGGCGACAATCATAGTCTGACTCTTTAGCAAGCCAGTATCTAAGGTATTGTGCTTTTGAGGTATAAACTTTTTATCTAAATTAACGCTTCAACCGTTTTTTTCTTCCAGATAAACTGATAATACAGTCCCTGCAAAATACACAGGCTGACAAAAGCCAACGCATAGGCATACCAGATACCTTCTAGGCCCCACCATTGACTAAACAGATAAGCGGCGGGAACTTCAATACAGAGAATGGCAAAAATGTTGATCAGCATTGGCACGGTCACCGTACCACTTGAACGCATGATCGAAGCAAAAATAGCACTGGCGCCAAAGAACAAAATTGACCACAGCACAATAAATAGCAGTTGTTGTCCCAGTACTACAACCTTAGGATCGGTAATAAACAGCGCCATCAGATATTTGGAGAACAGGTAGGCCAGAATCACCAGACCGCCGGTAAACAGGATATTCATACTCAGCGCAGTCCGGGTCACTTTATTGAGCAGATCCGATTTACCTGCGCCAATCGCTTGCGCACCAAATACAGATGCGGCAATTGCAATCGACAAAGCCGGAAATTGAATATAATTTAAGACCTGATTGACTGCACCATAGGCCGCTGTTGCTTCTGCGCCATAGCGGTTGACCAGTCCGACAATTACCAGTCCGGCAACTGAAGTCGTGACCATTTGCACACCAGTAGGAACCCCCAGTTTCAAGATCATTCTGCTCAACTGTGGTTGATGACGAATATTTTTTAATAAGGCCCAGTCCAGCTTGAGCGGATGTTGCCTATAGTTCAAATACAGGATTAAAAACAACAGAACCGCCAGATTTCCCAGAATGGTGGCAATCGCCGGTGAGATAATGCCCATTTTAGGAAAGCCAAAATAACCGGCAATCAGGACCGGTGTCACCACCAAACCGACCCCAATGGTAAGTGCGGAAGCAAACAGGGGCGTGGTACTATCCCCAACGCCACGCAAGATGGAAGTATAAATAATATAGATAAAAATTAAGGGACTACCCGCCAGCATCCATTGTACATAGGGCAAGGACAAATGCATTACATCAGGATCTGTGCCAAGGGCCAAAAGAATATTCTCAGCAAAAATTACCCCGAAAAGCGCAATCAAGCTGCCGCCAATCAAGGTCATAAATAAAGTTGAACCGACCACACAGCGCACTTTTTCTATATTTTTTCCACCCCAAGCCTGTCCAATCAGTACGGTAGAACCGGCAGACAAACCAATCACAAAGGCCATCAGACAAAACAGGATCGGGAAAAAAACGGCAACAGCAGCAATCGCATTCACTCCGAGCATTTGTCCCACAAAAACCGTATTGATCGTGCCGGAGAGACTTTGCAGGATATTGGTCGCAATTAATGGCAATAGAAAAACCAGAAAGGCTTTCCATAAATTCTGTTGATGAATCAGTGAGTGCTGTGCCATGCGACATCCTGTGATTGAATTATCATCTATTTATTGATGTAGCTATTATTCGGCAGAATATAAAAAAAAGCCTTAGCTTTTAAGTAACTAAGGCATTTATTTTATGAGAGTTTTAGTTAAAAGGGGCTTTGTTGCACAAACCTATCTGTAAAGGCTTTTTCAGCGATATAATTTTCAAATGAAGAAGCCTACACACAAAATCTACCGCACAACCAATTGGCCCGCATATAACCGAGCACTCATGAGTCGC
>NZ_JBWZQN010000036.1:0-33736 GCF_056724605.1 Prolinoborus fasciculus
CTCATGAAATACGGTATTCTGATGTGACAAAACCTGAATCCTGGTCGTTAAAGTGTTTGTTTGCACTCATATTTTAACTGTTAGGACTCAGGTTTTTTTATTTAAAGCAAACTATGGGACAGCAGTGATCTTGCGATTCCTTTTTTATTTTAAAGATAATGGATTAGATCATTCCTTAACAGGCCTTAGCGCTCGGCTGAACAGTACGAGGCAGCTCGCGACGCAGAATTTTTCCTACTGCAGACTTTGGTAATCCAGCCACAAACTCAATGTATTTGGGCAATTTATAACTGGTCAGTTGCTGCTTCAGATAAGTCATGACTTCATCTTGGGTCAGAGTTTCATCCTGTTTCACAATAAATGCCTTGGGTACCTGTCCAGACTTTTCATCATCAATACCAATCACTGCACATTCCAGTATTTTAGGATGTTTGGACAGCACGCCTTCCAGCTCATTGGGATAAACATTAAATCCGGAGACCAGAATCATGTCTTTTTTGCGGTCCAGAATGGTGATATAGCCTTGTTCGTCCATACAACCGATATCACCTGTCAGGAAGAATCCATCTTTGGTAAATACCTGTGCTGTTGCTTCGGGTTGCTGCCAGTATCCTTTCATCACCTGTGGACCACGTATGGCGATTTCTCCAGCCTGATTAAGTTCTACAGGTTTTCCTTCATCATTCAGAATCAGAATTTCAGTCCCTGCCAATGGCAAGCCAATCGTGCCACTAAATCGCCGGCTTAAAGGAGGGTTAAAAGTTGCAGTGGGTGAGGTTTCAGAAAGTCCGTAGCCTTCATAAATCTGGCAGCCTGTAACCTCATGCCATAACTCTGCCGTATTTTTCAGAATAGATGCTCCTCCGCCGGTTGTGGTTTTCAGGCTTGAATGATCCAGCTCACGGAAACGTGAATGATGCGCCAAGGCATTAAACATGGTATTCACACCCGGAAAAACGGTCGGTGGATGTTTCTGGTATTGATCTACCAAAGCATCCAGATCTCTCGGATTTGGAATCAGAACATTGGCGAAACCACGGCTTAAACCATAACTGAACAGGCAGATGGTAAATCCATAAATATGATACAGTGGCAAGGCACAGAAAACATATTCATTTTCAGTGGCATAACGGTCACCAAAATGGCTGATAAATACGGTACTGTTTTGGGCAATATTAAATAGAATATTACGGTGACTCAGTTCAGCACCTTTAGAAACACCTGTGGTTCCTCCCGTGTATTGCAGAATGACCGTATCTTCCTGATGCTGTACAGGCGGTTCAAACTCAATAATCTCTACCTGATTTATTGCCTGTTTAAAGTCAAAAAACTGTTTATCTGGATATTGTGCTGCCTGACTATAAATAGCACTTGGCTGCTCTTGAATAAAATCCAGCGGATGCGTCGAAATGACATATTTGAGTTCAGGACATTCATCTAGTGCTGTTAATTGCTCTAAAGTCTGTCCCAGGATAATCAAGGCTTCTGCACCTGAATCCTGTAGTTGATGATAGAGCTCGCGCTGGGTGTACATGGGATTGACATTGACCAGCACATAACCCGCACGAATAATGGCAAAAGTAGCAATTGGATATTGAATAATATTAGGCAGCATCACCGCAATACGGCTGCCAGCAGTCAGCCCAAGGCTCTGTAAATAGCTTGCCAGTTTCTGGCTATACACATCGATATCGTGATAGCTGAATTTGCGATCTAGATAGATAAATGCGGTTTTATCCTGAAATTTCACCAAATTCTCAGCAATTGTCGTGCTCAGGGTTTTCTCAGGATCTGGCCGGGTAAACTCCGGATTGATATTCCACTTTTTATATTCTTCCATCCATGGCTGACTGCTCATGACTATACTCCTGTCCTGGATTTACATTTATTTGTATTATTTAAACCATAAGATTTTGATTTTAATTACATATTTTTAAACCACTTTCTGCTGTCTCGATTCAACATACTGATAGTGATAACCGCTACGAATAAAATGCTGATTTTTATCCCTAAATGAATGAGCATAATCCGGCCAGACCAAAGTCAGCTTGCGACTGACCGGGTCCAGATACCAGCTTTTACAGCTTTCCGATAACCAGACACTACCTTGCGAAAGCTGCTGTAGCTCCTGCATATAGCTATTTTCAGCTTCTTGATCTGCTTCAAAGACCTGAATCTGTTCCTGCTCAAAAAACTGCAAGGCATCCAGCACCAGATCAAACTGGGTTTCCAGAAAATAAAGTGCTGAATTATGTCCACTGCCTGTATTTGGCCCATTCAGGATGAACAGGTTTGGAAAGTTGTGTACGGTCGTTGACTGATAACCCTGCATACCGCTGGACCATTGCTGCTTCAGGCTTAAACCCTGTTTACCCACCACCTTTGCGGCATAGGGTGGACGTGCCGCTTCAAATCCTGTCGCAAATACGATGATATCTGCAGAAAATTTATTTCCAGCCTGGCTTAATACACCGTCTTTCATAACTTCTGCCAATGCTGAGTCTTCAAGTGTGACATTTGGTTTTAGAAAAGTCGGATAATAATCATTAGAAAGCAATAAGCGCTTACAACCAGGTTCATAATTCGGCGTAAGTTTGCGCTGTAATTCAGGATCTGAAATCTGATGTTTTAAGAATTGCAGGCAGTTTTTCTTGACCCGCTCAATCTGGCTTTTCAGATTACGGCGCTGGGCAAAATTGTATTCATTGCCCCAGAACAAGGAATGTCTGAGGGCCGACATACTGTCCGGATCTTTGCGGAAAAGCTGTTTTTCTGACTCAGAATAAGCTCGGTCTGGTCGGGGCAAAATATATGGCGCACTACGTTGCAAGACGGTCAGGCTTTTTGCTGTTTTGGCAATTTCCGGTACAAGCTGGATGGCAGAAGCACCAGAACCGACCACAACGATATGCTGATTTTCCAGATTCAGCTCGTGGTTCCAGCGCGCAGAATGCATCACTTGGCCTTCAAATTCTTTCAGCCCCGGAATTTGTGGGAGATGCTCATCTGCCAGATGCCCGGTTGCAGTAATTAAAATCTTAGCCTGATACAGACCTTTAGAGGTTTGAATTTCCCAGATGCGTTCTTTAGCATTCCAGCTAGCTTTTTCCAGTTGGGTATGAAAATCGATATGTGGCCGGATATTTTCCTGATCACAGCATTGGATCAAATAGAGCTGAATTTCTGCCCCTTGCGGAAAGACACGCGACCAGTTGGGATTTTTAATAAACGAGAAAGAATATAAATGGGACGGTACATCACAGGCGACACCGGGATAGGTATTGTCACGCCAGGTTCCGCCCACTTCTGCTGCCCGTTCTATAATTTTAAAATCGTGAATGCCCTGCTGTTTAAGACGGATTGCCATGCCTAATCCACCAAAACCGCTGCCTACAATCAGAATCTTGCTGCGCTGTCCTTGAGCTTGCATTATTTATCTCCTTTAAGGCATATAAGGCTGGATTTTTTGATTCACCGGATACTGTTCTGGATGCTGGCTAAACTGGTTGATCAGTTGCACCACTTCTGCTGGCGCTTCGATATAGAGCGCATGTCCTGAAGAAATTTCGATATAGCGACTGTTCGAAATTGAAGCAAACAGCAGTTTAGCTTGCGCTACAGGCACCATGCGGTCTTCACGACAGGCAACGACTAGAGTCTCTGCACAGATGTCAGATAAAGCTGATGTAATATCAATGCGATAATTCAGTTCACGCTGTTTGGCTGCATCTAGTGAAGGTTTGACAAAGCGTGCCAGATCCAACACCTGCTGTTCGCTTCGTGCAGACAGATAATCATCGCTATACAGGCAATAATTGACAAAATGAGGCAAGGCCGCAGATTGTTCAGTAAATAATTGCTGCCAAATGACAGTACGTAGTTGTTGCACCGAGCTGGTTTTGGCCCAACCGGCTAACAGGATCAAACGCGCTACGCGCTGTTTTAAACTGGCTGCCACTTGTGCAGCAATCACGGCACCGAGTGAATAGCCGACCACTGTAATGATTTCATCTTTTGCAACTGCATGCTGAATCAATGCTTCAACCTGTTGGCTAAAATCAGTCACCTTTAGATCAGCTTTATTCGGGGTATGCAAATCAATGGATAAAACCCGCTGATGAATACCCAGCATCGGAAAAATATAGCTGAAATGCTTGTCGGTATTTCCACCGGTGCCATGAATCAAAATAATAGTCGGAAATGCAGAACGCTGTCCGACTTCATGAAAATTAAGCTGCCGATCAGCATAAGGACACTGTCGAGTAATCATGTCTAAATCCATATAGACTCCTGATCTTGTTGTTTTATGGTTTATTCAATATCCGAGAATAAATCTCAATATTTGAATTGGGTGAGGATGCAAAAATTATTAAAAAAGACCCACGACACGAGTATCGTGGGTCAAAAGGTTTAATCGAATTTGAACTCTTCAGGTTCAAGTAAAAACAGGCTTTCACCGCCCGCCTGAATATTGGCAAAGTGGGTTGAAGTTCTTGGCAAAATACGCGCAAAGAAGAATTGTGCAGTTTTGATCTTGGCTGCATAGAACGGATCAGTATTGCCTTCTTCAATTTTCTGCTGCGCAGTAATTGCCATTTTCAGCCACAAATAAGCGGACACGACATAACCAGAGAAATATAGGTAGTCAACTGATGCTGCCCCAATTTCATTGGCAGACTGTTGAGCCTGCTCCTGAATGGTTCTGGTTAATTTCAGCCATTGTTCAGTCAACTGGCTGACTTGTGCAACTTGCTGGCTGAACTGGACATGTTGCTGATGCTCTTTTACAAAGCCCTGAATTTCATCGGTTAATGCGGTCAGCAAACCCAATTTTGAGCCCAGCACTTTACGCGCCAACAAGTCAATGGACTGAATTTCAGTAGTTCCTTCATAGAGGCTGGCAATACGTGCATCACGGGCAATCTGTTCCATGCCATGTTCAGCAATATAACCGTGACCACCGAAAATCTGCATACCATGTTTAGCCGCTTCTATGCCGGTTTCGGTCATTAATGCTTTGGCAATAGGGGTTAATAATGCTAGACGGTCTTCAGCTGCTTTCTTTTCTTCCGGGCTGTCAGTGGCTTCAGCGATATCGGCATAGGTCGCCAGATAATATGCAAGTGCACGTGAACCTTCTGCAAACACCTTTTGAGTCAGCAGCATGTTACGTACTGCCGGATGCACGATAATCGGATCTGCAGGTTGGCCTGGCGCTTTCGCACCTTCAAGTGAACGCATCGCCAGACGGTCTTGGGCATAAGCCAATGCCCCCTGGTAAGAAGACTCTGCTGCTGCCAAGCCTTGAATGGCTGTACCGATACGTGCCGAGTTCATAAAGGTAAACATGCAGTTTAGGCCGCGATTTTCAGGCCCAATCAGGAAACCTTTGGCATTATCAAAATTCAGCACACAGGTCGCGTTACCGTGAATGCCCATCTTGTGTTCAAGAGCGCTACATACCACGCCATTACGGGAAGCCACATTACCAGCTTCATCCAGATTGTATTTCGGCACAATAAACAGCGAAATACCTTTGGTTCCCGCAGGTGCATCTGGCAAACGTGCCAATACGATATGCACGATATTTTCCGCCAGATCATGTTCACCGGCTGAGATAAAGATTTTCTCGCCACTGATGCTATAGCTGCCGTCCTCATTTGGCACAGCTTTGGTACGGATCAGCCCCAGATCAGAACCGGCATGAGATTCAGTCAAGCACATGGTTCCAGTCCAGCGACCTGCAATTAAAGGTACCAGGAATTTCTGTTTTTGTTCATCACTACCGTGGTGCTCTAAAGTACGCATGGCACCATGTGACAGACCTGGGTACATCCCCCACGACCAGTTGGTTGCAGTAATAATTTCAGAAATAGCAATACGGTATAAGGTCGGGAAGCCCTGACCGCCATATTGTTCATCACCGGTTAAAGAGGTAAAGCCGAGTTCTACATATTTGTCATAAGCTGCTTTAAACCCATCTGGAGTAGTTACGATGCCATCCTGCAAACGGCAACCCTGCTGGTCGCCTGTCGCATTAATCGGTAGAAGTTCGTTTTGGCAAAAGTCCGCAGCGACTTCCAGATATTGCTCCATAATATCCATAGAAACCTTGTCTGCGAATTTTGCATAGCCCTGATATTTCTGTTCAACGTTTAACAGGTCTTTCAGGACAAACTTCATGTCTTTTAATGGCGCAATATAATTTCTCATCGTAATTCCCTTGTATGAGTTCTAATTTGTATATTTATGACAATTAATTTCATAATACGAAATTATGTTTTAAATCCACTATAATATAATTTAAAGAATAAAATCTAGTCATTCGATGAAATTTCCCATTTAAAAATAAAAAATATACAGGATGAAAAAAGCCATTCATGGTGGAATGGCTTTTCTATTCAGCGACTTCACTAAAGTTGATTAACGTGGAAAAAATTGAGCTAAACGTTGCTGAACAATCTGCTCTGCCTCCTGCATGATATTTTCGATCAGCGCCTGACAAGTCGGAATGTCATGAATCAATCCCATCACTTGACCTGCAGTCAGTACACCAGCATCAATATCGCCATTTTCTAAAGCGAGCTTGCCTTTTAAACCGCTGACATAGGGACGAATCTGTTCAAATTGCAGGTTTGGATCTTCACTCATTTTCACCACAAGATCAGATACCGCATTTTTGGCAACACGGGCAGTATTCCTGAACTGTCGATACAGCAGATGTGTCGCCCTTTCATCATTATCGACATAGAACTGTTTGATGTTTGAATGGATCGGCGCTTCCTTAGTGGCACAAAAGCGTGTACCCATATTGATGCCTTCAGCACCTAAAGCCAAAGCTGCGACCAGACCACGGCCATCAGCAAAACCGCCACTGGCCACAATCGGCACAGTAAGCTGATCCGCAGCGGCAGGAATTAAAATCAGGCCAGGAATATCGTCTTCACCCGGATGGCCCGCACATTCAAAACCATCAATCGAAATGATATCCGCACCGATTCTTTGTGCTGAAAGCGCATGACGGACGGAAGTACATTTATGAATGACAATAATGCCGTGTTGCTTAAACGCCTCAATATGTTCATGTGGCTTGTTGCCTGCTGTTTCTACGATTTTGATACCGCTTTCAATGATCGCCTGTCGGTATTCTGCATATGGCGGCGGATTCACAGCGGGCAATAAAGTCAGATTGACCGCAAAAGGCTGATCGGTCATTTCTCGGCAGCGTGCAATTTCCTTGACCAAGGCTTCAGGCGTCGGTTGAGTCAATGCCGTTAATGTTCCCAAGCCACCTGCATTAGATACGGCACTGGCCATTTCTGCGGTACCGACCCACATCATGCCGCCCTGAATAATTGGATAGCGAATGCCTAAAAGCTCGGTAATACGGGTCTTAATTTTCATAAATGCTCTCCTTAGCATCCGGTAAATTGTGCAGGGCGTTTTTCGACAAAAGCCTGGACACCTTCTTTATAGTCCTGACTGCTCAGAGCCAGATATTGCAGGTTTTGTTCCAGCTCCAGTTGCTGGTCTATGTTATTTTCAGCACTGCGTTGCAAGGCCTGTTTGGTTAAAGCCAGCGCATAAGTCGGCTGTTGAGATAATCGCTGTGCAATGTCGTCGATATAAGCATCAAATTCTGTATCTGGAAGCATTTTCCAGATCATGCCCATTTCGGCGGCCTCTTTGGCATGCACCGGTTCGCCTAGAAAAGTGAGTGCCATGGCACGTGCATAACCGATTAAACGTGGCAACATCCAGGTGCCACCAGCATCAGGAATCAAGCCAATTTTAGAAAAAGCCTGAATAAATCGGGCACTTTCCTTGGCAATGACCAGATCACAGGCCAGTGCGATATTGGCACCTGCACCGGCAGCCACACCATTCACTGCTGCAATCACCGGTTTGGGACTCTGGCGGATCAGGTTAATCAAGGGATTATAGTATTTGGCCAGCGAGCCTTGCGGTGGCAAAGGCACATTGCCGAGCTGTCCAGCACGTTCTTTTAAATCCTGTCCCGCTGAAAATGCCCGGCCATTACCGCGAATCACAATTACCCGAATATTCGGATCTGTATTCCAGTTTTTCAGCACCTGTTGCACTTCCTCATGCATTTGCTGGTTAAAACTGTTGAGTGAATCCGCGCGGTTAAAGCTTAAGGTTGCGACGCCTTGCTGAACCTGAGTTTGAATCGTTTCCCACATCATCAATTTCCTTATTTTTCCGGTATCCCTACAATTAATAGCCTTTATTGACATCTACCTGATGGCATAAATCCAGCCCGAGATTTAAACGTCGGTCATTTTCTAGAATCTGTTCCACCACCACAGACATAGGTGCATGTGAAGCAACATGTGGTGTAACAACGATCTTTTCATGCTGCCAGAATGGATGTTCAGCAGCTAATGGCTCCTGTTCAAATACGTCGACAATTGCGCCACGGAGATGACCTGAATCCAGTGCATTGAGTAGATCCTGCTCGATTAAATGCTGCCCACGACCCACCTGAATAAGAGCAGCGTGTTCAGGTAACTGTTGAAATAATTCAGCAGAAAGAATACCGGTGTTTTCTTCAGTGAGTGGCAGCAGATTAATCAATATCTGGCTGTGGGCCAGGAACTCGGAAAGCTGTTCTTGGCCTACATAGCTTTTGACCTGAGCAATCTCTTTTGGGGAATTGGACCATCCAGACACCTGATAGCCCATGTCGGCAAAACGTTTTGCCACATAACCGCCCATATGGCCAAGGCCCATAATCCCGATCTGGATATGATGACTATAACTTTGACGATACTGTTTCCATAACTGCTGCTTTTGCTGCTGGATCATGCGGTCAAAATAACGCTGAAAATACAGCACACCCCAAAGCAGATAATCAAACATGCCTTTTTGATGATGTGGATCCAGTACCCGGCAGACTGACTGGTCAGATCTAATCTCGTTTAAATTTAAATGTTCGACTCCTGCAGCAATCGAATGAATCAGACCAAGTTCTGGAAGTTGTCGGAGTTTTTCTAGATCTGGAAACCACGAGGCTGCTGTGGTCGCCAGTTCTGCTTCCGGGCTGTCCAATGTACAAAAACTGCCCTCAGGGGCATATTTCTGAAAAGACTTCACCAGAATTGCTTCAATATTCGGCACAGTACTGGATATCACAATCATGATGCATACTCCGTATATTGATGCTCAATCAAAGACAAAGCGGCCTGCCAGGCACGCTGTAAAATCGGTTCAACTAAAGGACTAGCGAACTGCTTGGCGGTTTTAATTCGTACATCTTCACTTGGATAATGCAGTTCGGCACCGCCGCTTAAGGCCTTCACCTGTGCCTGACAGGCACGCTCTAGAAAATAGATTTCATGAAAGGCCCGTGCAATGGTTTCGCCCGCCGTTAAAAGTCCGTGATTGCGTAAAATCATGGCGCGATGGCCGCCCAGGTCCTGAATCAGGCGTTCTTGTTCATCTGTTGAAAGTGCCACGCCTTCATATTCGTGATAGGCCACCTGCTGATAAAACTTCATGGCGTGCTGGGAAATGGGCAGAAGTCCGTGTTTCTGTGCAGAAACTGCTATGCCATCTGCGGTATGCGTATGAATAACACAGTTCAGATGAGCATGTGCTTCATGAATCGCGGCATGGATGACAAAGCCTGCCATATTCACCGGCTTATCCTGTTCATAGCTTTCTACGACCTGCCCTTCATGATTAATCTTGACCAGCGTTGAGGCACACATTTTTTCAAAAGCGACACCATACTGATTAATCAGAAAACAGTCAGGCTGATCAGGGACTCTTAAACTGATATGGGTATCAATTAAATCAGTCATCCGGTAATGCGCAATAATGCGATAAAGCGCTGCGAGTTCACAACGTGCCTGCCATTCAGCATCTGTGACGAGATTTTTTATTGTCATCGTTCCATCCTGGAAAAATATAGCATTTCGATCACTATCTGTTATATCATAATTTTAGAAAAACAGAATATTATTTCATAAGGCGAAATAAGTCATTACAAGGAGTTGATATGCCAATATCACAATTAAACGGACTTGAATATCTCACCGCAATTAAAAATGGGGAAATTCCCAGTTCAGCCATGAGTGAAATTATTCCCATGCGTCTGACCTTGGTGCGCGAAAACTATGTGGAATATGAGGTGCGTCCTGATCAGCGCCATTACAATTTACAGGGTGGTATTCATGGCGGCTTTTGTGCAACGGTTCTAGATAGTGCGACTGGCGCTGCCGTGCATACGACAGTAGATGCAGGTGTCAGTTTCTCGACCATTGACCTGAATGTGAAAATGCTGAAAGCGATGAAAAGCGGCGAAACTTATACAGCTATTGGTGAAGTCATCCGGATCGGGCGTAATGTACTGACCTCAGAAGGCCGAATTATCGATAAAGAAGGTAAAGTTTATGCCTTTGGGTCGGCAACATTATTAGTCACTGGTCGTAAGTAATCATTACACTGATGTAATCAATCCCTGTATGTGCAGGGATTTTTTTATTTTGAAAAAATCCCAATAAAAAATGCCATGCATATCATAGATACATGGCATTAAGGCGATTACTTAAGCTGTTATGCAGCTTCAGGATTTTCAATCACCATCGCCAGACCTTGACCCAGACCGATACATAAGCTGATCACGGCATATTTTTTACCAGTACGCTGTAATTGACGCGCAACAGTTAAAGCCAAACGCGCACCTGAACAGCCCAATGGATGGCCAATTGCAATGCCACCACCATTTGGGTTGACACGCGGATCATCAAAAGCCACATCCAGACCTTTCAGGCAAGATAACACCTGGCTGGCAAATGCTTCATTGATCTCGATAATGTCCATATCATCTAGCGTCAAACCTGCACGTTTTACAGCTTTCTTGATCGCTTCGATTGGACCCGCCCCCATGATGCGTGGCTCAATGCCAGCGGCTGCAGAAGACAGGATACGAGCTAAAGGTTTTAAGCCATACTGTTCCTGAACTTTTTCACTGCCGATAATCAATGCTGCAGCGCCGTCATTGATACCTGATGCATTACCCGCAGTCACCACACCACCTTCGAAAA
Source organism: Prolinoborus fasciculus (assembly GCF_056724605.1). Next base: position 11,073 of record NZ_JBWZQN010000036.1, read on the forward strand.
GCGGTTTTAACTTGGATAATGCTTCAAATGTTGAAGATGGACGTGGATGTTCATCTTCAGTCACTAATTTAGGCGGTAATTTACGTCCTTGTGAAACTTCAATCGGCGTAATTTCACCGTCAAAGAAACCTGCTTCTTTTGCAGCTTGATATTTCGCTTGTGATGCAGCAGCAAAAGTATCTGCCTGTTCACGCGTAATACCAAACTCTTCAGCAACGTTATCACCTGTTTCTGGCATGCTGTGCGCGCCAAACTGGTCGGTGAATTTACGGTTTGGGAAACGTGTACCAATCGTAGTGTCATAGATTTTGGCATCACGTGAATATGCACTTTCAGCTTTACCCATTACAAACGGTGCACGCGTCATACTTTCTACACCACCTGCAATATACAGCTCGCCTTCACCTGCAGTAATAGCACGTGCTGAATCAATTACAGCACCCAGACCTGAAGCACAAAGACGGTTTACAGTTTGACCTGGAACGGTCACTGGCATACCTGCAAGCAGTGCAGCAAAACGAGCCACATTACGGCTGTCTTCACCAGCCTGATTCGTACTACCAAAGATCACATCTTCTACGTCCGCTGCTGGAATACCGGTTTTTTCTAGCAGATTTTTAATGACTGTTGCTGCCAGATCATCTGGACGTACACTTGCCAGACTTCCGGCATGGCGACCGATTGGTGAACGTAAACCATCATAAATATATGCATTTAACATGAGTGTTATTCCTTTAACTTTTTAATTAATGTGTAGTATGAACAAGAGGTAAACCGAGCTGAACGCGGCGGCGCAACCAAGGACTTGGACGGTAACGCTGGTCACGTGTAATCGCAGTCATGCGGTCTAAAATCTTCAGAATTTTTTCCGCACCCAGTACATCGCCCCATTCAATTGGGCCGTATGGATAACCAAGGCCTAATTTCACGGCAACGTTGATGTCTTCTACGGTTGCAACACCTTGCTGGGCAATATCACAGCCGAGATTCACGATCATTGCCAAAGCACGTTGCGCTACAAAGCCGACGCTTTCCTGAATTGTGCTTGCAGTCACGCCATCCAGATTGAAAATAGATTGTGCTGCATTTACCAGTTCAGCTTTGGTCACAAACGTTGGCATTAAAGTACGGTGTTTATTTAAGCCGTAAAGCAGATCAATACAGACTACTTGCTGCGGAGACACCTGATAGCGGACTGCGGCTGAAGTTGCATCTTCACCATAAGTCGCAATCAGAATTAAAGCATCTGCTGAAGGTGCGTCAGTTTGCTCGATCTGGATGTTGAACTGCTGCAGATATTGCTCAAGCGCCTGAAGGTCTTCGCTATATTCTGTGCCTAGCCAAACCGATGGATATTGATCCAGCTTTTCAACCAGTGTTGGAGCTACATCACCTACTTTGCTCCCTGAGGTATAAGCGTAAAAACCTTTACCAGTTTTACGGCCTAGCTGTTTAGCAATAAAACGCTGGCGGGTAATCACGCTTGGGCGGTAACGCGCTTCTTCATAATATTGATGATAAATCGATTCACTCACCGGATGCGAGACATCCATACCGGTCAGATCACCTAATTCAAACGGCCCCATCTTGAAACCGATTCCGTCACGGTAGATCCTGTCAATATCATAAAATGGTGTGACATTTTCATTCAGAATTGCATAGGCTTCGCTACCAAAGGCACGGCCGGCATGGTTAATGATAAACCCTGGAGTATCTTTAGCTTTGACCGGACGATGACCCATTTTAATCGAGAGCTGGGTTAATGCTTCAATAATGTCAGCACGGGTATTAAAGCCTTCAATCACTTCGACCACTTTCATGAGTGGGACCGGATTAAAGAAGTGATAACCGGCAACACGTTCTGGCTGCTCACAGTTGGCAGCGATTGCACTGATCGACAATGAAGAGGTATTAGATGCCAGAATCGCCTCTGGTTTTATCATTCCTTCCAGTTGCTGCATCAGTTTTTGCTTGATTTCCAGATTTTCAATAATCGCTTCAACAATCAAGTCACAATCTTTCAGGTCTTCTAGCTGCTGGGCAGTCGACAGATGAGCAATATCTTCAGCGGCTTTTTCATGGCTGAATTTACCTTTATCTGCCAAGGTATTTAATGTTTTGGCCAGTTTATCCTGTGCCTGTTCGGCTGCCCCTTCTTTGGCATCAAACAGTACCACATCATGACCAGACTGAATCGCGATCTGGGCAATACCTGCACCCATCGTGCCTACACCAATAATACCGATTTTCTGAATCTGAATACTCATGCTTATCGTCCCTGATAATTCGGTTTACGTTTTTCAATAAAGGCCTGCATGCCTTCTTTTTGATCTTCGGATGAGAACAGCATCTGGAAAGACTTACGTTCCAGGGTAAGTCCGGCATTAAGCGGCACATCTTCAGCCAATAAAGCCACTTCTTTGATTTGCTCTAGAGCAATTGGCGGCATTTTCGCTAGGCCTTCCGCCATCTTGATAGCTGTAGCAAGGGTTTCACTGTCTTCAGTCACCTGGGACACCAGACCAATTTGATAGGCTTCCGGTGCAGGCACCAGACAACCCGTCATGATCATTCGCATGGCATGAAATTTGCCCACTGCACGGAATAAACGCTGGGTACCACCTGCACCCGGCATAACACCCACTTTCACTTCAGGCTGACCAAACTGGGCACTTTTCCCGGCAATAATAATGTCCGCATGCATGGCCAGTTCACAGCCACCGCCAAGTGCATAACCATTGACTGCTGCAATCACCGGTTTTGAACACTGTGCAATCGCCTGCCAGTAACGTTCAGTCCGACGTTGCATCATTTGAATGGTTTCAGCATTGGCCAGTTCTTTAAGATCGGCTCCTGCTGCGAAATCTGTTTCACCACCCGTAAGAATAATGGCACGGACATTTTCATCATCATTCAGTTGCAAAAAAGCCGCCGCAAGTTTCTGACGCACTTCTGTATTCAGGGCATTTTTCGCTTCTGGTCGATGAATTTTAACCATCGCTACATGAGTTGAAATTTGTTCTATTTGAACGACCTGTTCCATTAAAAAACTCCATTTATTTTGTATAGCGAAATTTTATTTTATATAAAACTAAGGTTTCTAAAGCTATAAATCAAGGATTTTTAACTCCATAATTCAAAAAAGTTATTTTTTACTAAAAATAGAGTAAAAACTCTTGTTCAATTGATCATTTTATGATTAATTAATTTCGTAATACGGAATTAAGTATTTTAAATGCAATCTGATTATTCATTTAAATGAATAATCGCCATAAGGCAGAACTTAAAATTAATTTACGAAATCAAATTTTCCAGCAATGAGATGATTTTGATTTAGCGTAAAGCATGAAAAATCGAATGTAGCCTGATAATAAATGCAGCGGCTGTTGTGTGCAGAGCGAGTCTGTTAAATCAGGAAAACTATGTTTCCGTGAGGAAGAAAAATGGATTTAGCGGTAGCAGAGGAAATGCTACTTTTAATATATAGAGGATATAAGAATGACAAGCGATACCATCGTAACAGGAGACAATAAAACCGATGTCTCCTCCACGGATACCATTAAACAGGCGCCAAAACGTCTATGGATGACGGCTTTTGTCTTTGCTTTTCTGATTTTGCTCTGTGACGGTGCAGATATCGGGATTCTGGCTTTCAGCCTGACCAGTCTGAAAGCTGAATGGGGACTAACTTCTGTACAGGCTGGTGCTTTAGGAAGTTATTCTCTTTTGGGTATGGGAATCGGAGGTTTTATTGGTGGATGGGCATGCGACAAATTTGGACGTGTCCGCGTCATTGTACTGGCCACCATCGCCTTCTCGATCTTGTCCGCCTACTCAGGTTTTGCGCAGTCGTATACTGAATTTGCAATGTTACGTACTCTGTCCTGCTTAGGTCTGGGCTGCTTGTATATTGCCTGTAATACCTTGATGTCTGAATATGTGCCTACCAAATACCGTACCACAGTGCTGGCAACATTGATGACCGGCTTCACTCTGGGTTCTTTGGTGATTACCATGCTTTCAGGCTGGATTATTCCTGAGTTCGGCTGGCGTATGCTGTACTGGATCACGATTGCGCCATTAGCTCTGGGTATTCTGATGCACTTTATGGTGCCTGAACCTGAATCGTGGAAACGTGTCCGGGAAATGAAAAGAACTGGCCAGATCGTGGATAACGATGCGAAAAAAGGCAATCCATATATCACCATTTTAAAAGATAAAACCCACGGCAGAATGTTTATCTTATGGTCATTCAGCTCAGGTTTTCTCTTATTCGGTTACTTTGGGGTGAGCAACTGGCTGCCAAGTTATCTGGAAGCGGAATTAGGGATCAAATTCAAGGAAATGGCGATCTATATGATTGGTACTTTCTTGACCATGATATTCGCCAAAATCATTGCAGGTTATGTTGCTGATAAAATTGGTCGCCGTATTGTGTTTGCTTTCGGCACCATGGGAACAGCGCTATTTATCCCTGTCGTGGTGTATATGCATAATGCCGATAACATTGGCGTACTGATGCTAATCTTCGGCTTCCTGTACGGTATTCCATATGCCATCAATGCAACCTATCTAACCGAAAGTTTCCCGACTGGTGTTCGTGGTACAGCGGTGGGCGGTGCATTCAATATTGGTCGTATCGGTGCAATCTTCGCGCCAATTACGATTGGTTATCTGGCGATGCATGGTTCGATCGGTACAGGTCTGTTGGTAATGGGTGCAGCATATTTCCTATGCGGTTTGATTCCTGCCCTGTTTATTAAAGACCGTTTATACGATCCGCAAAAAGCAGAATAAACCCTACTTCGGAAGGCAGGTCAAATCGCTGCCTTCCTCACTTCAAATATTTACAACACGTCAGTATAGAAAGGTCTCCTTTCATTCAGGATTAAAAATTTCTTTAGGGATTAAGAAATGAAAAAATTAGTTTTAGCGACATTATGTGGTATTGCTTCAGCACAGGCATTTTCAGCAGAAGCTTCTGAAGACCGTATGCAATTTCTTGAGTCACAGTTAAAGCAAATCCAGGCAGAACTAGAACAACAAAAAGCCGCGCAACTTGCATTAAAGAACCAGCAGGAACAAGCCAAAGCGCAAGACTCTAAAACGCTGAGTTCAATGGTAGATAATGTCGATGTTTATGGCTTGATCCGCTTTGATGGTGCAGTCGATTTCAAAAGTACTACTGAAGCCCGTGGCCGTACCATTAACCAGATTAATAAAGTACCTTTTACTGAACCGGATTCTGTACGTTCCGATTTTACTGCGGCTGCCAGCCGGATTGGTTTCCTGGCCAAAGATCTAGGAGGCAATCCGAATGTTTCTGCTCGTTTAGAAGCCGACTTCTGGACCAACAATGGTAAAGGCGATGGTGGATTACGTATCCGTCATGCACACTTAAAATACTATAACTGGACGTTTGGTCAGGCCTGGTCATTGATGTCAACACCAGAGATTAGCACTGAAGCTGTCGACTACAGCTTGTTCCTGGGTGGATCAGTCTTACGTACACCTCAGGTGAGCTATGCTTTCAAACTTGATCCGGAAAATACCTGGAATGTCGGTCTGGAGTACATGGCCGGTGGCGATCGTTCTTCTGCCTTACCTGCCTTAAGCACTAAATATGTTCATCAATCAGGCCCTCTTCATTTATTAGCTCAAGGCTTTGTCAATCAAAAGCAAGCGCAAACAGATACAGGTGATATTGAAAAAGTTGGCTGGGGTGTGGGCGTTGGCGGACGTTACCGTTTAGATGATCAAAACTCAATTCAGGGGAACTATTTCCATATGGTCGGTGATCAGCGTATTGCAGCTTTCTTGACTCAAGGTTCAACAACCGATGGTGCTGCCTGGGGTGGCGATTATTCAGTCGATCCAATCAATAATGAACTTTTATTGAATGAGTTCAATAGTATAAATATTGGCTTCACGCATAAATTTACGCCGAAACTACGTAGTAGTATTAATGCCAGCGTGGTTGATTTTGATGATTCTAGCGATTATGCCAAAGCCAATCCGGAAACCAATAAGCGCTTAACCGACTATGTGGCTAACGTGATCTATTCTCCTGTTCCAAAGATTAATTTGGGTGCAGAATATCATCATGGCAAGCGTGAAACCTTTGACAATAAGGAAGCAGATATTTCGCGTATCAACCTCTCTGCCAACTATAGTTTTTAAAGCCTCAGGAGACAAGGATGTCAGCCCAAGGGCAAATTTCACGCCGTTTCATGTTCATGATGGCAATGACCTGCGCACTCTGCGCAGGTTGTAACTATTTTAACCAGCCCTTGATTTATTCTATTGCAGAGGATCTGCAGATCAGTGTGGCTCAGTCTGGCTGGACTGTAGTACTGACCCAGATTGGCTATGCCACCGGATTATTTTTGTTTGTCCCTTTGGGTGACTTGTTCGAAAAACGGTTGTATATCTGCAGTTTGATGTTCTGTACCGGATTGGCGCTTATTGGGCTTTCAGCCAGTACCAATCTGCATATGTTGTATGGCTTTACCCTGCTCGCCTCTTTTTGTTCGATCACCACCCAGATTCTGATTCCTTTTGCCGCCAGCCTGTCGCAGCGTGATAAAAGTGCCGAAGTCGTTGGCCTACTCATGAGTGGTGTTCTGGTCGGCATTCTGTTTGCCCGTACCGTGGCCGGACTGATTTCTACTTTATGGTCCTGGCATGCGGTGTACTTGTTTAGTGGTTGTGCAATTCTTCTGCTGAGTCTGGCCATGTGGTTCCAGTTACCAAGCGCTAAGAGCCAGTTGCAGATGAATATATTGCAAATTTATCGCTCACTATTTACCTTTGCACGCACAGAACCCATGCTGATCCGGCGTAGTATGATCGGAGGTTTGGGTTTTGGCATGCTGAGTATTATCTTTACTACCATGACTTTTATTCTGGCTGAAGCACCTTATCATTTTAATGATTTCCAGATTGGCCTCATGGGCATTGTGGGGGTGGTCGGCATCTGGTCCTCTCAGTGGACCGGTAAAATGATTGGCAGGCATCGGGAAAAATGGATTGCGCATCTGGCTACGTGCGGACTGATTCTGGCCTGGATTCCTTTATTCTTTGCCCAGAATTATTTATGGATTTATATCTTGGGCTTAATTCTGGCTTATTTTGGAATTTCCTGTTTGCATGTCTTGAACCAGAATCTGGTCTATCGAATTTCAATGCAGGCTCGCTCGCGGATTAATGCCATCTATATGACCTGTTATTTTTCAGGTGCCGGTCTGGGTGCATTTTTATCGCTGCATTTATGGAAAAGCTATGGCTGGTCTGCCTGCGTCATTTTAGGTTTTATTTTTGCCGTGTTGATCTTTTTGATTAACTATTATGATTTAAACCAAGAAAGAAATTTAGCCAATATTCAGCCTGAGCCTTAGATACTGTTAAAAACCTTTGGGGTTAAAAGCTTATTTTTTTATCCCGCTTTCTGTACCGAGCATAAATTATAGAGATGATACGCTGATAAAATAGAAAAATTCTTTAAGCCTGTTTAACGTTTCCTTTCTATCTGAAGAGCGGTTGAAAATATTGATATCTTAACTTTTAGAGTTAATTCAATTTACTATTTTCCATTGCGAGATAAACAGGCTTCAATTCAGTTAAAGGTGCAGGTTTTGCATAAAAGAAGCCTTGTAGCAGATCACAACCCTGTTGATAGAGTAAACTGGCTTGACTTACGGTTTCGACCCCTTCCGCGACAACTTCCAGATCCAGCTGATGGGCTAGATGAATAATCGATTGCACAATTGCAGCATCCTGACCATCGAGGGTCAGCTCTTCAATAAAACTACGGTCTAACTTGATTTGATTAATCGGCAAGCGACGCAGATAACTGAGACTCGAATAACCTGTGCCAAAGTCATCAATGGCGACCTGTACACCTAAAGCACGCACTGCTTTCAAAATTTCTATGGTTCGATCTGCACCATTAATGATGACACCTTCCGTGATTTCAATTTTAAGTAATTCCGGCGGTAATTGACTGAGTTCAAGTGCATGTTCAAGCACCTGCAAAAAGCCTGCTCTACGGAATTGCAAAGGAGAAATATTCACCGATACCGTGATCTGGCTATTGTGTGTCTTGTTCCACTCGGCAATATCTAAACAGGCCTTTTCCAATACCCATTGACCTACACTAATAATTTGCCCAGTTCTTTCTGCAAGTGGAATAAAAATCGCTGGGGAAATATAACCCTGCTGTGGATGGCACCAACGGATTAAAGCTTCTACACCTGTTACCAGTCCAGTTTCAGGATGAACCAGCGGCTGATAGAACAGGTCAAAATTTTCTTGATTGATCGCTTCCATGAGTTCCAGACGCAGATTGGTATAGTCTATTTCTGCGACAGGCTGCATTCTGGTTTTTTCATACCACTGCCACATATTACGACCTTGTCTTTTGGCTTCCTGCATCGCCAAAACAGACTGGTAGATCAATTCAGAAGAATGATGGATCGAACTGTCATCTGCCACAATACCAATACTGGCACTTAAATGTATTTTGTACTGATCAACAATAAACAGCATGGAAAGAAGATCAAGAATTTCTCCGGCGATCGCCTCGACTTCAGTATGCTCATCTGTCCCTGAGAGCAGCAAAATAAATTCATCTTCAGCGAAGCGGCATAGCACATTATTGCCTTGAACAAATTTTTGCAGCCGCTCGCCTACAATTTTGAGAATCTGGTCACCCACCAGATGACCTAAGCTGTCATTGATATTTTTAAAATCATCCAGATCTATATACAGCAAGACTAAAGGTTGTGAGCTCTCGTGCTGTGCTTCAAAAATATTTTCCAGAATCTGTTTGAATGCATACTGGTTCGGTAAACCGGTTAAATGGTCATGGGTATGCTGATGCTGAATATATTCTTCGTGAATACGTTGCTGGGTAATATCTTCCTGAATCCCCAAAAAATGGGTGCAGGTTCCTGTCTGGTCAAAAATAGGACCTATAGTTAAACGATTCCAGAACCAGCTACCATCTTTACAGTAACTTTTTATAGTCACCTGAATTTCTTTTTGTTCTTTGACCGCTTGCTTGAGTAATGCAATCTGATCCGGATCAGTATCTGGACCCTGTAAGAAAAAACAGCTTTGTCCTAATACTTCTGCTGCTGTATAACCGGTGAGCTTTAGAAAAGCCGGATTTACATACACCATTAGCCTTTCTTCAGAGACATCGGTAATAAAAAGACTATTCGGACTGGCCTCTACCCCCCGTTTTAATAATCGTAGAGACTCCTTGTTTTCACGCGATACAGTAATATCTCGGGCAATGCCAATAATACCGGTGACTTTCTGATTTTGAATAATCGGTAAATTGGTCAGATCCAGCCATAAGATATCGCCTGCAACATTATAAATTGGAAGTTCATAATGTTGAGATTTACCTTGCGCCGCTTCTGAAAATGAAACGTTAGCAAGTTCATGGAATTCGGGCGGTATGAAGGCACAATAGTGCTGACCATGAATTTGCGCTTTAGAAAAACCTGTAATTTCTTCGCAAGCAATATTGGTATTAAGCACATGTCCCTGTAGGTCAAGTTCAAAAATAATATCTGGATGATAGGTATAAAATGAGCTGTATTTTTCATTAAGCTCATGTCTTTTTTGGCGTTCCTGATCAAGCTCAATTGCCAGAGCAACTAATTTTGCCGCTTGTTGTAAAAGCTGAATATGATGCTCAGTCGGTATTTTTGGTGTTCGATAATAGGTAGCAAACGTTCCGTACAGAATATCTGAAGCATTAATAATCGGCATAGACCAGCAGCTAGACAATTTTTCTGCATTTACCAAAGCACGATAAGGCTGCCAGTTTGGGTCTTTCATTAAATTCGGACTAATAACCAACTGACGTAAGAAAGCAGCTACGCCACACGATCCTTGATTTGGCCCAATTTTCAAATCTTGAATAGCATTACAGTGCTCTTTTGAGAAGTGTTGTTTACCACTTATGATATTTAAAGTTTGTGTGTCATCCTGATAGAGCATAATGGTGACAAGCGCATCTGGAATACGCGATTCAAGCCACTGGCTAATGACATCGAGGATAGGTTTAAGTTCAGTATGGCGACCAATCAAATTAAAAATATGAAAAATTTCTTGATCATCACAATTATTATTCATTCAGACTATCACCTTCCTTAGCTTGTTAACATTTTAGACTTATTATTCAAATAATCATTAGCAAAAGTTTGTATTTATATCTTTAAAATGCGGAAATATGGTCAATATTACGTGTATTTGATAATAATTCTAAAATTTAAAAATCACAGCCGAAGCTGTGATCTAAAACTATACTTTTACTCAATCAGAATATTGCGGACTTATTTTTAGGCTGCTTGTTGACGACTGTCCACTAATTTACAGCCAGTCTGCCGTTGCAATTCTTCAAAACTTAAACCATCCACTATTTCAATAACCTGAGCCTGGTTGTCTTTTAATTCAATCACACAGAGATCGGTATAAATACGGTTGACACAATGTTTACCTGTTAGAGGATAAGTCAGTTCTTCAACAATTTTTGCTTCACCGTTTTTAGTCACATGTTCCATGCAAACATAAACACAGCGAGCACCCACCGCCAGATCCATCGCACCGCCTACAGCAGGTACAGCATCAGCATTACCGGTATGCCAGTTCGCCAAATCACCATTAATAGCCACCTGGAAAGCCCCCATGATACAGATATCCAGATGCCCGCCTCGCATGATATCGAAAGAGTCGGCAGAATTCATAAAACTGCCACCTTGCAACATGCTTACGAGTTCTTTGCCGGCGTTAATCAGATCATCATCTGCCTGTTCATGATCACTCAATGCAGCAAAACCTAAAACGCCATTTTCCGAGTGTAGAATTACTCCTTGTTCAGGTTTTAAATAACCTGCTACGCGTGTCGGTAAACCAATACCCAAATTTACAAAAGAGCCGGTTGGAATGTCTTGTGCAACTTTAGCTACAATCTGTTCACGACTACGTTTTTGAATATTCATTATTTAATATCTCCAACCTTGACCACATGCTGTACAAAAATTCCTGGCGTTACAATGATCTCTGGATCAAGTTCTCCCAGTTCCACAACTTGATGGACTTGTGCAATGGTGGTTTTTGCTGCTTTGGCCATGATCGGACCAAAATTCCGTGCTGCCTTACGGTAGGTCAAGTTGCCCCACTGATCTGCCTGATTGGCATAAACCAAGGCATAATCAGCATGTATCGGATATTCCAGCACATAATCTTTTCCATTGATATTACGGGTTTCTTTACCCTCAGCTATTTTGGTACCAAAACCGGTTGGAGTAAAAACAGCTCCTAAGCCTGCACCGGCTGCCTGAATACGGCAGGCCAGATTGCCTTGTGGCACCAGTTCCAGCTCAACTTTTCCGGCTTTATACAGATCTTCAAAGACGGTTGAGTTATTGGCCCGTGGAAATGAACAGATCATTTTTTTAACCAGTCCAGACAACAGCAGATTGGTTAGACCACGATCTCCAGAAGCTGCATTGTTGTTAATAATGGTTAAGTCTCTAGGACCAAAGTCAATTAATGCTTCGATTAATTCTACCGGCTGACCTGCCAGGCCAAAACCACTGGTCATAATGTGTGCACCATCAGGAATTTGCTTAAGTACCGTCTCGATATCCTGCGTGATTTTATTCATCATATTGCTTCCTAGCATGTTCTATCTATATTACGAGTGCAGATTAATCTGCCTTTTGTGGATCAAATAAGCGGTCTTTAATAAAGAAAGCGGGTATCAGGCCGCAAAGAAAATAGGCAATGCCCATAATCAGTAAGCCGGTACCAATTGAGCCTCCTTGAGCAAAATAGCCAATGGTAAGAGGTGCAAACACCGCACCCAGTCGGCCTACGTTATATGCCCCACCCACTGCTGTTCCACGCACTTTGGTGGAGAAGCTTTCTGTCATGTAAGTCGCATTAATACCGTATGGAATACCATAGAGAAAACCGAAAAATAACATCAGCCAGAGGATATTATCCGGCGTATTACCAAAGACAATCACAGGGATAAAAATTGCAGTACCCATAGTGCCGAAAGCAAATACCGCACGACGGCCAATCCGGTCAGCGATAAAACCAGCAATAACTTTGGTACACATCATGATCAGGAAAGTCCCGATCATATACATGGTCATTTCTTTAAACTTGATTCCCAGATCAGTCTCTAAATACGCCGGTAGCCAGTTGCTGACTCCATAATATCCAAACTGTAAAAATGCGGTACTGAAGGACCAGAGGATAAACATGCGACGGCTAAGTGCATCTTCAAAAATCATTTTAAAAGTATTTTTTGGTTTTTCCTGCAGAATACCACTGGCTTTTGCATCCAGGCGTGCTTTACGCGCATCTAACCAAGCTTTCGGCTCAGGCACCAAGAAGTACATCGCGAAGGCCAGTACAATTGGAATAATGGCAATATAATAGAGGTATCGCCAGCCAAATTCAGGCAATAGCCATCCAGCCAGAACAGTTGCGACCACCGAGCCTAAAGTCCAGCCAGTCATAAGCGTTGCCAATACTGTAGAGCGATATTTGGTGGGTACATACTCTGCCATGAGTGTGTTACAGGCAATATATAGAGCACCTAGTCCAATCGCAGACGTAAAGCGCAGCCATTTGAACTGATCATAACTTTCTACGAATCCTAACCAGAAGGTTAATGAAGAAAATAATGCAATGGCAATGACGATCACACGAACCCGGCCAAAACGGTCACAAGCCCAGCCACCAAAAAAACCGCCGATAGCCATGCCTGCAAGCGTCCAGCTCCCTAAGGCACCGGCCTGCATATTACTTAATGAAAACTCTTGTTTCAGACTGGTCAGACTGTAGGCTAATAACGCAATATCAGCACCATCAACCAATAATGCTAAAAATGAGAAAATAAAGGCCAGAATCCAGACTCTTTGCTTGGGTTCGTTTCCACCTTCCACTGGGTGTTGTTGTGAACTGATCGTATCCATAATGCTCTTTCTACTTTTCGGCACTCCTGTGCCTTTTTAAAACGCATATTTCACTTAATTATTTAGGTGAAATATAGAATATTCGCTGATCATTACCACGCTTTAGCAAGGTGGTATAAAATGATTTTCAAAGTTCTTGATAAATTTTCTCTGCAGAAATCACGTAGCAATACATTGAATGATGTGATTAAGCACAATTCTTAAACCCGTAAAACAATCTAGCCAGCAATGCTGGCTAGAAGTTGATGTCAGGTTTAGTTGCAAAAGGCTGCAATTCCGGTTTGTGCACGACCTAAAATCAGGGCATGTACATCATGGGTACCTTCATAGGTATTTACCACTTCCAGATTAACCAGATGACGGGCTACACCGAATTCATCGCTAATGCCATTTCCACCCATCATGTCACGGGCCAAACGGGCAATATCCAGTGCCTTGCCGCAGTTGTTGCGCTTGATCAGTGATGTACCTTCAACTGAAGCAATGCCTTCATCCTTCATGCGGCCAAAACGTAAAGCCACCTGCAAACCGAGTGCAATTTCAGTTTGCATATCTGCCAGTTTCTTCTGGATCAGCTGATTCGCAGCGAGTGGTCGACCAAACTGTTTACGGTCCATGGTGTATTGATGCGCGGTATGCCAGCAGAACTCTGCAGCTCCCATGGCACCCCAGGCAATCCCGTAACGTGCACTATTCAAGCAGGTAAAAGGCCCTTTTAAACCGCGAACTTCCGGAAATGCATTTTCTTCTGGAACAAAGACGTTATCCATTACAATTTCACCGGTGATTGAGGCACGTAGACCCACCTTGCCGTGAATCGTTGGAGCAGAAAGCCCTTCCCAGCCTTTTTCTAAAATAAAGCCACGAATGTCACCGATATTACCTTCGGCAGAAACTTCTTTGGCCCAAACTACAAATACATCGGCAATCGGACTATTGGTAATCCACATTTTTGCGCCAGTTAAACGGTAACCACCCTCGACTTTTTTAGCACGGCTAATCATGCTGCCCGGATCCGAACCATGATCCGGCTCGGTCAAGCCGAAGCAACCAATATATTCACCGGTTGCTAATTTTGGTAAATACTTCTGCTTTTGCTCTTCAGAACCAAATTCATTAATGGGTACCATCACCAGAGAGCTTTGTACGCTGGCCATTGAACGGTAACCTGAATCGACACGTTCAACTTCACGAGCAATCAGACCATAACTGACATAATTTAAACCTGCACCGCCGTACTGTTCCGGAATGGTTGGACCGAGTAAACCCAGTTCTCCCATTTCACGGAAAATAGCCGGATCGGTTTTTTCATGACGGAACTGTTCCAGTACACGCGGCATCAGTTTGTCTTGACAGTACGCTGCCGCTGCATCGCGAATCATGCGCTCTTCTGATGTCAGTTGCTGTTCTATTAAAAACGGGTCTTGCCAATCAAATCTAATTTTTGTCGTCATTTTAATATTTCCTTATTTTAAAATTATGAGATTAGGCGGTTGCTTGTTTAATCATTTCACGCGCAATAATAATTTGCTGGATTTGTGTGGTTCCTTCATATAAACGGAACAGACGCACATCACGGTAGAAACGTTCAATTGAATATTCACTGATATAACCCGCTCCACCATGAATCTGCAAACAGCGATCAGCAACTCGACCACACATTTCAGTTGCAAACATTTTGGCACAAGAGGCTTCAGTCGTAACATTTTGGCCAGCATCACGTAGACGCGCAGCATCCAGCACCATACATTTGGCTGCATAAATCTCGGCTTTGGAGTCTGCCAACATACCTTGGATTAGCTGGAAATTCGCAATGGGCTGGCCAAACTGTTTGCGTTCCACTGCATAGTTAAGTGCATCTTCCAGCATACGCTCTGCCATGCCGACGCTATAACCGGCAATGTGCAGACGGCCCTTATCTAGAACGCGCATTGCTGTTTTGAAGCCAATCCCTTCTACACCGCCAATCAGCTGATCTTTATGCACTTTACAGTTATCAAAAATTACATCACAGGTATAGGAACCATGTTGGCCCATTTTCTTGTCAATTTTACCTAGGCTTAAACCAAGTGTGCCTGCTTCGACTAGAAATGCTGAAATACCGCTCGCATCTTTAATCTCTTGATTGGTACGTGCCATCACGGTAAATGTCGTGGCACGTGGTGCATTGGTGATAAAGCGTTTAGTTCCGTTTAAAATATAATAATCGCCGTCTTTGACTGCACTGGTTTTTAAAGCAGCAGCGTCTGAGCCGGAATCCGGTTCGGTCAAACAGAATGAACCAATAATTTCGCCCGTTGCATAACGCGGTAAATATTTCTGTTTTTGTTCTTCTGTACCGTCGATAATGATGCCACTTGAGCCAATGCCGTTGTTAGTACCAATTAAAGAGCGGAATGCAGCTGATGTATGACCTAACTCCATCGCGACCAGAATTTCTTCTTCCATGGTAATGCCTAAACCACCATATTCTTCTGGAATCGTCAGGCCAAACAAGCCCAGCTCTTTCATCTGTTCCACAATATGTTCAGGAATGGCGTTGTTCTCTTCTACTTCATGCTCAAGAGGCACCAGTTCATTTTTTACAAAATCGCGAATCGTTGACAGAAGTTGGTCTAGCATTTCCGGATCACGAATCATATGAATCTCCATGGATATAATTTAGGTAAATTCCTTTACCCTTATTTTTGTTTCGTATTACGAAATAAATAATCATATAAAATCATTTTGAGCAAGTGAAATTATTAAAAATTTTATATTTTAACTAAAAAATGAAATTTTTCTGGTATTCCAGTTGATTTGTGTTTAATATTTAATTTCACGATACGAAATATTTTGATGAGTGATTATTCTATTTATCAGTTTTTTTTGAATAGATAATTAAACCTTTTTTCTTGCTGTAATATTTATCGATCACTGACTCTTTCGGAGAAATCGAAACTTTTTAAATATATTGGCTACGTGTTAAACCTAAAAAACTAGATGATTTTATATTGTCTTCAAAGTTGGGTAACAGGATTCTTTTCGACCACAAATAATTTCGGCACTTTTTCCTATATTTTATCTTTTGTAGAAGTGTTTTATTTTGTATCGTGAAATTATGTTGCTATCATATTCATTAATTTAACTTTAATTGCCCTGACCATGACAAAAAATAAAACTGGTGAAATTCCCAACTTTGATGAAATCCGTTTAGATCCGATTTCACATATTCATAGAGAAAATAATCCTCAATTTATTGCGTCTATTGCGCGTGGATTGGAAATCTTACGTTGCTTTTCAGCGACCAATCAATTGCTTGGCAATCAGGAAATTGCACAATTAACCAACTTGCCTAAGCCGACTGTAGCGCGTATTACCAGCACTCTGGTTTCTTTAGGTTATTTAAAACAACTGCCGAATACCACGAAATATCTACTGGATGTTGGGGTATTGGCTTTAGGCTATGCAGCTTTGAGTAATATTTCTGCACGTACTCAGGCCTATCCATTTATGGAAGAAATGTCACGCTATTCCCAAGCCCCTGTGGCAATGGCTACCCGTGACCGTCTCAGCATGATTTATCTGGAAGTAGTACATACAGAATCGACACTGACTATGCGCCGCCCTGTCGGTTCGACTTTACCGATTCATAGTAGTGCCATGGGACGTGCCTGTCTGGCAGCGATGGATGTAAAGGAACGCGAATATTTATTTGATGCGATCAAGAAAAGAAACGAAGATCAATGGCCAACCATCAAGCGTAATCTGGAACGTGCAATCCGTGATTATCAGGATTATGGCTATTGTCTGTCTCTAGGTGACTGGGCAAAAGATGTGAATTCCGTGGCAGTTCCGTTGGTTCACCCCAAACATGGGATATTAACGTTTAACTGTGGTGCCCCAAGTTATCTGTTAAATCAGGAAAAACTGGAAAATGAAATTGGACCGCGTCTGATTCACATGGTGAATAATATTGCAATGAATCTCAATAACATATAAAAAAATTAATTATCAGAGCGACATTAAGTCGCTCTTTTTATTGAATACCCAATCTACACATCTTCTTCCTTTATCCAGAATTCTCAGCAAACCTTTTTAATGCTGCGAAATAGATAAGATTTAAAAAAGATAAAGTCCTATTTCAAATAAAAAGATCAAAAATAAGCTTCATAACCGATTTAGATAATGCTATAAATATCGTATAGCGAAATTGGATTTTATATTATGGAAAATATAACAAGAGAATCGATGGAGTTTGACGTCGTCATCGTAGGCGCAGGCCCTGCGGGTCTTTCTGCTGCGATCAAAATCCGTCAACTTGCAATTGAAAACAACTTAAACGATTTGTCCGTTTGTGTCGTAGAAAAAGGCTCCGAAGTCGGTGCGCATATTCTGTCTGGTGCTGTGCTTGAACCGCGTGCCATGAACGAGCTGTTCCCGGACTGGAAAGAACAGGGTGCCCCGCTGAATGTCCCGGTGACTGAAGATAAAACCTTCTTCCTGCTGTCAGATGAAAAATCACAGGAAGCACCGCACTGGATGGTGCCTAAAACCATGCATAACGATGGCAACTATGTCATCTCGCTCGGCAACGTGGTGCGCTGGTTAGGCCAGAAAGCCGAAGAACTCGAAGTATCGATCTTCCCGGGCTTTGCCGCATCAGAAATTCTGTATCATGCCGATGGTACAGTCAAAGGCATTCAAACCGGTGACATGGGCATTGGTAAAGATGGCGAGCCGACGCATAACTTTACCCCGGGTTATGAACTGCATGCCAAATACACAATTTTCGCTGAAGGCTGCCGTGGTCATCTTGGTAAGCGCCTGATCCAGAAATTCAACCTAGACAAGGATGCGGATCCACAGCACTACGGGATCGGGATTAAGGAACTCTGGGAAATCGATCCTGCCAAGCACAAACCGGGTCTGGTGATGCACGGTGCCGGTTGGCCGCTTTCTGAAACCGGTTCTTCAGGCGGCTGGTGGCTGTACCACGCCGAGAACAACCAGGTGACCTTGGGCATGATAGTGGATCTGTCTTACACCAACCCGCATATGTATCCCTTCATGGAAATGCAGCGCTGGAAAACCCATCCATTGATCAAGCAGTATCTGGAAGGTGGTAAGCGTATTTCTTATGGTGCGCGTGCTGTGACCAAAGGTGGTTTTAACTCATTACCAAAATTCACCTTCCCGGGTGGTTCTTTGATTGGTGATGATGCCGGCTTCCTGAACTTTGCCAAGATCAAGGGCTCACACACTGCAATGAAATCCGGCATGCTCTGCGGTGAAGCGGTCTTTGAAGCGATAGCTGCCGGTGTAGAAAAAGGCGGTGATCTGGCGGTGGCACGTGTAGTGGAAGGCGAAGATTTCTTTGTCAAAGAACTGACCGCGTATACCGACAAGTTCAACAACAGCTGGCTGAAAGAAGAGTTATATAACTCGCGTAACTTTGGCCCGGCCATGCACAAGTTCGGTCAATGGATCGGGGGTGCCTTTAACTTTATCGACCAGAACGTGTTTAAAGTGCCATTTACCCTGCACGATCTGGTTCAGGATCATGCTGCGTTGAAAACCCAGGCGGCTGAAAGCTTCAAGCCAAACTATCCAAAACCGGATGGCAAGCTGACCTTTGACCGTCTGTCTTCAGTGTTTGTCTCGAATACGGTCCATGAAGAAAACCAGCCAGCGCATTTAAAACTCACCGATGCCTCTATTCCGGTGGAAGTCAACCTGCCGACATGGGACGAGCCTGCACAGCGTTACTGCCCGGCGGGAGTCTATGAAATTATGGAAAATAATGACGGTTCCAAGCGTTTCCAGATCAATGCAGCCAACTGTGTGCACTGCAAGACCTGTGACATCAAGGATCCGTCACAGAACATCACCTGGGTGACACCGGAAGGTGGTGGTGGTCCGAATTACCCGAATATGTAAGGTAATTCCTGTGAAGGAGAAAAATACATCTATTTCTCACATTCACATACCCAATCTTGAAGCAGTTAGTATTAACACTTCACTTTAATTTTTGAGGTAATCCCAGTTCCCTCGGGAGCTGGAATTAATAAGCTAGAATAGAAATAATAGAAAAGATTGTATATAGGGTCAGAGATAAAAATGGCCTATTCGAAACCGAGTAAGCCATCTTTAAGATTTAAAACAAATAACGAAAATTTTTAGTCATTCATCTATGGATTATTGCTGAGCCACAAACTTTGCACGCGCCGCATGCAGTTTCTTGTAACTGTCAATCAGGCGTAAATGACGGTCCAGTCCTTCAAGCTGCATATTGGTTTCGGTCAAACCATAGAAACGAACTGTGCCTTCGATTGAACCTAGAACGGCATCCATACGGGCATCACCAAACATACGGCGGAAGTTGTGCTCATAATCATCCAGTTCCATTTCATCATCCAGAATGACTTCCAGAACGACATTCATGCACTGGTAGAACAGGCCACGTTCAACGGTATTGGTATTGAACTGCAGGAACTGCTCAACCAGATCTTTGGCTTCTTCAAATTGCTGCAAAGCCACATAAATCAGCAGTTTCAGTTCCAGAATAGTGAGTTGGCCCCATTCAGTATTTTCATCGAACTCGATACCGATCAAGGTTTTGATTTCGGTATAGTCATCCTCATCTGCTTCTTCCAGACGCTCAACCAATGCTTGCAGTTGTTCATCATCCAGACGGTGCAGATTCAGGATATCTTCACGATATAACAAAGCCTTGTTGGTATTGTCCCAAACCAGATCTTCTACCAGATAAATTTCCGAATAGCCCGGTACCAGAATACGGCAAGCTGTTGCACCTAGATGCTGATACACCGCCATATAAACTTCATGGCCCATGTCTTCCAGAATCGTGAATAATTCCTGAGCTTCGTCCGCATTCGAATTTTGACCGTTATTAGTGAAATCCCACTCGACAAAATCATAATCTGATTTCGCGCTGAAGAAACGCCAAGACACTACACCGCTCGAGTCGATGAAATGCTCGACGAAGTTATTTGGTTCAGTCACGGCATTACTGCTAAAGGTTGGTTTTGGCAGATCATTCAGACCTTCAAAACTACGGCCTTGCAATAACTCAGTCAGACTGCGTTCCAAAGCCACTTCAAAGTTTGGATGGGCACCAAATGAGGCAAATACACCGCCGGTACGTGGGTTCATCAAGGTGACACACATGACCGGGAACTGACCGCCTAAAGATGCATCTTTGACCAGAACCGGGAAGCCCTGTTCTTCTAGGCCTTTAATGCCTTCAACAATTTTTGGATATTTTGCCAGAACATGTTCAGGCACATCCGGTAGTGCCAGTTCACCTTCCAGAATTTCGCGTTTTACCGCACGCTCAAAAATTTCAGACAGACATTGTACTTGCGCTTCAGCCAAGGTATTCCCGGCGCTCATCCCGTTACTTAAGTAAAGGTTTTCGATTAGATTTGATGGGAAATAAACGGTTTCACCATCAGACTGACGTACAAATGGCAATGAACAGATACCGCGAGCCTTGTTCCCCGAATTAGTATCATAAAGATGGGTACCCAATAACTCATCTTCTGGATCATAAATTTCACGGGTATGTTCATCTAAAACTTCTGCTGGCAACTCGCCATTTGGACCTGGCTGGAACCATTTTTCATCCGGATAATGCACAAATTCTGCATTGGCAATATCTTCACCCCAGAACTGGTCATTATAGAAGAAGTTACAGTTCAGACGCTCAATAAATTCACCCAAAGCAGATGCCAGCGCACTTTCTTTGGTTGAGCCCTTACCATTGGTAAAACACATTGGCGACTGCGCATCACGGATATGCAATGACCACACATTCGGCACGATATTACGCCAAGACGCGATTTCAATCTTCATGCCAAGGCCTGCCAGAATTGCAGACATATTGGCAATGGTTTCTTCCAGCGGAAGGTCTTTACCCGGAATAAAAGTCGTATGATCAGAAGCCAGACTTGGCATTAACAAGGCTTGAGCATCTGCATCGATACTTTCCACTTCTTCAATGACAAATTCAGGACCGGTTTGAATTACTTTCTTGACGGTACAACGGTCGATCGAACGTAAAATTCCTTGGCGATCTTTTTCAGAAATATCAGCCGGCAGTTCCACCTGAATTTTAAAAATCTGTTTATAGCGGTTTTCAGGATCAACAATATTATTTTGCGAAAGGCGGATATTATCAGTCGGAATATCACGTGCTGCACAATATACTTTGACAAAGTAAGCTGCACAAAGCGCCGATGAGGCCAGAAAATAATCGAATGGGCCGGGAGCGGAACCATCGCCTTTATAGCGAATCGGTTGATCGGCAATTACCGTGAAGTCATCAAATTTGGCTTCTTGGCGGAGATTGTCGAGATAATTGACCTTGATTTCCATGTGGACACCTAAATGTTCTTATGTGCCACATGGACAGATAAGATGCTGAATCTGAATGTACAAGCCGAATTACGCAGGAGAACTTGACTTAAAAATGAATCAGGGTAATGACGTAGCCATGCTGCTACGGCGAACCCTTTAAGGATGGGCGCTATTATAGAGTCATTTGATGAAATTGATAACGTTTGTGAGTTTTTCCGGCATATTTCTCGTAAATGACGCAAACAAAAACAGGATATATTCAGTTTTTATAACCTGTTTTGCTGCATTGCTTCTTCTATTGCTTTGGTGAGCTTTAGCTGAGATTTTTGATCCGGTCAAATTTCGGATAAAACACCTCAGTCAAGACCATACAACTGAACTAATTAAAAATCATAACTTAAACCAAATAAAGCCAGATTGCGCTGCTTTTCACCATAGCGATCATAACCTCCCAGCAGATATTCGCCTGACACACTTAATTGAGGCAAGATGGCATAACTGAGTCCGGCAGAGGCATAACGAAAGGCAAACTGCTTTTCGGTATCGCCCAGTTCACCACCCTCATATTTGCCTTCATCGTTAAAATAGCTCCCTGCTGCTGTAATGCTGGCATTCAGGCGATCATTCAACTGGTGGCTCAGGTTAAGCGTATAAAAAGTATCGCCCTGATTGGCATAAGCCACATCATACAGATAGGTCGATACGCTGGCGCCGATACTGGTCTGATCATTCAATGTACGACTTACATTTAAACCCAGCTCATTTCCAGTGGTGTTCTCACCGCCCGGATAATAATAGGTTGCGTTCCATAGATCCCAATCATAATTTTCGCTGCTATGGGTATAACCCAGCAGAAAGTTATGCTCGAATTTGTCTGAACGATGTCCCTGACGCCCCTGCACTTCTGCATAAGAGTATCCAAGCGTAGATCCCCAATATCCGACATAAAAATTACCATAAGCCAGATTCAATGCAGCCTGTACAGCAACATCATCATTTTCAGGCGCATTGGTCAAACCGCGGGAGACGTATTTAGAGACCACACTCAAGTTTCCGCTTGCTTCTATTTGTTTTACTTCCGCACCATCGGCATAACAGTAAAAACTTGAAACAGCAGCACAGCCAAACAGCACTGTTTGATTGAATATTTTCATAAAATATAAATGTATTAAGTATCCATTAAAAAGTAAACATGTATTCTTTTCCGAATTGGTTTGATACTTTCTCCACCCATTGCTCTATTTTGTCAGCTGTCATGACTTGAAAATCTCGCCAATAATATTTCATCTGCTTCCA
>NZ_JBWZQN010000037.1:0-33434 GCF_056724605.1 Prolinoborus fasciculus
GGCTTTCGATTTTACTGAACACTCTTCAACTGCTCTCGGAATATTCAATAGATGAACTCAATGAGATAGCCACAATGGCATTAGGTATCTCATAGATGTGTAGATACCTATGCCTTTTAGGAGAGGGTTAGGGTGAGGTCATATTTTAATCCTTCCTAACCTCCTTTTGATAAAGGAAGGAATTTACTTTTAAAATGTATCAACAATAAAAAAGCACCTTTCGGTGCTTTTTTATTTACTGAATGATTTGTAAATCATCCTGTAAATGACAGGCCTGAATGATATTCATCATTTTAGCAGGGACAGCTTTAAACTGTAGTCCTTGCGCTTGAGGAGTCTGGCGCAACCAGCGCACCAATACTGCCAAAGCCAAAGTACTGCCACTTTCAAGCCCAGCCAGATTAACCACAAGCGGAAACTTGCTCTGCGACTGAACCACACGCAGACCATCTAAGTAATAGTCCTGCGCATTAGCATAGTCAATCTTGCCTGAAACCTGCAATTCCTGATCCTTGAATACAATCACGGCTCACCTATCTGATTATTTCTTGTCGATTGCAGCTTCTGCATCCGGTTTGAAGTTAGCAATAGCTTTATCTATGTTACCGCCATTACGTTTGACTGTCGCAGCAAACTGGTTACGGAATTGCAAACCTAGATCAATACCCGATACATTGATGTTGCGGATTTTCCATTGTGAACCTTTGTCCACCAGCTGAAACGCTACCGGAATTTTTTCGCCTTTATTATTAAAGTCGATGGTTACAACAGGGTTTTTGCTATTGCTAGCCTTGTATGGACGTACGCTATAGGTCTGATTGCTGAACTTGGAAAATGCAGAACCATAATTTTCAATGAGCGTTTCACGGAAATTCTTTTCAAACTGTGCGCGCTGTGCAGCCGTACTATACTGGTTCGTTGCATAAGTCCCCATCACAATACGCGTGAAAGACTGTGAATCAATGTATGGATCCAAATTCTGGCGGACAATCGCTTTGACCAGCGCCGGATTGTTCTGCAATTTTGCATTATCAGCTTTGAGGCGCTCAATCAAACCATCTGCCACTTTTTTAATAAAAGCAGGTGGTGCTTCAGACGGTGCAGCAAACACTGTACCAGCAACCATTGTGGAAAGAATGCTTGCTGTAAGCGTTTGTTTTACTAAAGTCTTCACTGAAATCTCCTCAATCTATTATTCAACAAATGCAGGTTCTGCATCAGTCGATTCTGAAACTGTCGCCTGTTCTGGGGCAGTTTCTTGACTATCCGACGATTTACCGGCACCGCCAGTAATGAACTTCGTCACTAAATCTTCAATTTCCATGGTGCCTTGGGTATTGGCAATCTGATCACCGCGCTGCAAATAGTTCAGACCACCACCTGGAATAATTTTCAGGTATTTTTCACCCAATAACCCATTGGTCGCTACCATAATATAAGCATCCTCATCAATATTGGTGATGGATTTCATGTTAGCTAAGAGTTGTTTTTCCATGTCTTTTTGTTGCGCAGGGGTAGCCGCAGTATAGTCTGAACTATAACGTAACTCTTCCAGTGCTTCCTGCTGAACCTGCTTTAACTGTTCAGTATTAAACGAGGTCAAGGAGCCATCTAGGGTCATATGTACGGTCGCCAGACGCGTCACTGGATCCAGGGTAATGTCATCCACCTGCCCCACTTTCACACCACTCAATGCCACCTTAGCACGCGGCTTGATCCCATTTACATTTTCAAAAGTCGCTGTCATTTTATAGCTGTCGGAAATATTGTGTCCGACCAGACCACTGACACGCATCGCCAGGAAAAATAAGGCAATCGCAAACAAAATAACAAAAACACCAACGGCCAGCTCACTAGTACGTGATTTCATTAAACACCTCCGAACATGACCGCAGTCAACACAAAGTCAAAGCCTAAAACGCACAGCGAAGAATACACGACTGTACGCGTTGTAGAAGTTGCAATACCTTCCGATGTCGGGACACAAGCATAGCCTTGATACACCGCAATCCAGGTACAAATTAATGCGAATACAAAACTTTTAATAATGGTGCCATTCAAGACATCTTTATAGAATTGCACGCTGCTTTCCATGCCGCTCCAATAAGCGCCTTCATCGGCACCCAGGAAATCTACCCCGACCATTTTACCGCCCATAATGCCAACTGCGGCAAAGATGACGGAAAGCATTGGCAAGCTAAAAATCCCTGCCCAAAGACGCGGCGAAATCACCCGCTTCAATGGATCGACACCGATCATTTCCATACTGGACAATTGTTCAGTAGCTTTCATCAGGCCAATTTCCGCAGTCAAGGCTGAACCGGCACGTCCTGCAAATAGCAAAGCAGCGACCACAGGTGCCAGTTCACGCAGCAAGGTCAACGCGACCGCTGTTCCTAGCATCGACTCACTACCAAAGGTCGACAAGATGCTAAACATCTGCAAACCAAGCACGGCACCAATAAACAGGCCAGAAACCATAATAATCAGCAGGGACAATACCCCAACCCGATACATCTGATAAATAAACAGCTTTACGCCAAGCCAGGTCGGCATGGAAAATAAAATCTGCAACAGCATCAGGGTCGCGACCCCAATCCCCTGTACACGTTCAATAACGCGTCTACCTAATGCGGCAATTACATTCATGAACGAACCTCATCACTTAAATAAGCTTGATGACTAAACTGATAATCCACCGGACCTTCTACCGAACCGGTCAGGAATTGCTGTACAAAAGCAGACGGATGCGCTTTCAGCTCTGCTGGTGTGCCCTCGCCCTGAATTTTGCCTTCTGCCACCACATAAATGTAGTCCGCAATCGATAAAGTTTCTGCAACATCATGCGAGACAATAATCGTGGTCAAGTCTAGTGCTTCACGTAATGAACGGATCAGACGAGTCAAAACGCCCATCACAATCGGATCTTGTCCGGCAAACGGTTCATCGTACATGATCAGCTCAGGATCTAGCGCAATCGCACGGGCCAAAGCCACGCGTCGGTTCATACCACCGGATAGTTCAGATGGCATCATCTGTTCTGCACCACGTAAACCGACTGATTCCAGCTTCAGTGCCACGATTTCCTTAATCAGATGTTCCGGCAATTTGGTATGTGCCCGAATCGGAAATGCGACATTTTCATACACGCTCATATCGGTAAACAAAGCACCGCTCTGAAACAGCATGCCCATCCGTGCACGTGCTGAAAAAAGTTCGGAACGTGACATCGTGGCAATATCCTTGCCGTCCAATAAAACCTGACCGTGCTCAGGAACCAGCTGCCCACCAATCAGTCTTAATAAGGTGGTTTTACCAGTACCGGATGGTCCCATAATGGCGGTAATCTGCCCACGACGAATATTTAAACTCACGTCGTCATAAATCACGCGC
Organism: Prolinoborus fasciculus; assembly: GCF_056724605.1. Next base: position 3,394 of record NZ_JBWZQN010000037.1, read on the forward strand.
TCACCCCGCTTGAAGCTCAGATTCTTGACTTCAATCAGAGATTGAGTATCTCGCGCTGTTTGATTTTTCATAGCTGAGTTTATTCCTGCATTTTTTCAGCATGCATACTATAAAGGAACGAAGTTCAAAATGTTAGCAGTTGAAAAAGATGGTTTAATATCATAAAAAAATGACAACAATGGATTATTTCGTATTTTTTATAATAAAAATATGCACTTAAGCTTGATTCAAGCACATTGATTAATTAAAAAGACTGTATAAATAATAGATAATATTACATAAAATCAAAGTCAATGCGATATATGGCATATACACCTCTATCAATTGAGATCGAAGAGCTAAGCTTTTCATATTAATAATTATCATAACCCTGACAAAATATGATTTAGTAGACATTTTACGTTAAAAAGCAAAAAACTCAATGCATAAAAAAACCGGTATTTCTACCGGTTTTTTTATCTTCATCTAGCGACTGAATTAGTCGTTAAATTTACGACGTGGACGATCTTCACCACCGAACGAACGTTCACCACGTGGCTTGTCATCAAAGTTGCGACGTACTGGACGATCACCGAAATCACGCTTTGGACGGTCATCACCGAATGAACGCGCTGGACGATCACCGAAACCGCCTTCACGACGTGGAGCTGAACGATCACCAAAATCACGTTTTGGACGATCACCATAACCGCCTTCACGAGCTGGTTTATAATCTACACGGTTGCCACGGTTGTCATCATTAGAACGAGGACGGTCACCAAAACCACCTTCACGACGTGGAGCTGGACGATCACCGAAGTCACGCTTTGGACGGTCATCAAACGAACGTTGTGGACGATCACCGAAACCGCCTTCACGACGTGGAGCAGGACGATCACCGAAGTCACGCTTTGGACGGTCATCAAACGAACGTTGTGGACGATCACCGAAACCGCCTTCACGACGTGGAGCAGGACGATCACCAAAGTCACGACGTGGACGATCTTCGCCAAATGCTGGACGTTCGCCACGAGGTTTGTCATCGAAGCTACGACGTGGACGATCATCACCGCCTTCACGACGTTTGAAGTTGCTTTCGCCTTCAAAACGACGACCGCCACCGAAACCACCACGACCGCCATCACGACGACCGCCATCACGGCCACGACCGCGACCAGCGCCATCACGGCTACCACGTGCAGGAGGTGGAGATGGCTCAAGACCTTCAATTTCAGATACGTTTAGACGCGCATCAAGGAAGTCTTCCAAAGCACGGATTTTACCGCGTTCACGGTAAGTCGCCAAAGTAATTGCTTTACCAGTACGACCCGCACGACCTGTACGACCGATACGGTGTACATAGTCTTCGTTCTTCATTGGAAGACCGAAGTTGATTACGTGTGAAATTGTTGGTACGTCAAGACCACGCGCTGCAACGTCAGTTGCAACCAGAATCTTCGCACGACCTTCACGAATGCTACGTAAACGACGGTTACGAACAGTTTGTGGCATAGCACCGTGAAGCGCTACAACTGATAGACCTGCTTCAGCAAGTTCTTCAGCCAACATATCTGTATCTTCTTGAGTTGACGCAAATACAACTGCTTGATCAACGTCTTCTTCGTTCAACCAGTGAGTAAGAAGTTTTTTCTTGTGCTCGAAACCGTCAGTCCAATGCAAAGTCTGAGTAATATCAGTATTTGTAGAGTGACCAGTTTCGATCGAAATACGCATTGGGTCATTCATCATGCGTTCTGCAAGTGTAATGATACGTGGTGCAAAAGTCGCAGAGAACATAAGAGTCTGTTTGCGGTTTGCAGCCAACTCACCAATTGCTTCTAAGTCTTCAGAGAAACCCAGGTCAAGCATACGGTCAGCTTCATCGACGATTAACGCGTCAACTTTATCCAATTTGATTTGACGACGATTCACCAAGTCAAGTAGACGACCTGGAGTTGCAACAACAACTTGCGCGCCTTTTAACTGTTGAATTTGCTTACCGAAAGGCATACCGCCCATGATTGCCGCAATACGAACACCTTTCATGTGACGTACAAATGCGATTGCGTCTTGACATACCTGTTGTGCCAATTCACGAGTCGGTGAAATCACCAAAATATTCGGTTGAGTAACCGCTTTCATACGGTCTTTAAACGGTACTAATGTATCTTGGTTTGCCAACGCATTTAACGTAGGCAGTAAGAATGCAGCAGTTTTACCAGAACCTGTTTGGCTTGACACAAGAAGGTCTTTGCCTTCAAGCGCAGCTGGAATCGCTTGTTCTTGTACAGGAGTAGGAGTAGTAAAGCCTAAAGCGTCGAGAGCCTGGGTTAGAGATTCGTCGAGGGAAAAATCAGCAAAAGTTTTGCTCATAGAGAGTATTCACCCTGAAGTGGGTGCTCCATTTAATAAATAACAATTATGGACATCGGCAAAAAGCGGCACAGCAAATAATGCTGAAAATATTAGGATTCAGCAGCGATCCGAGTAACGACGATGTGGATATAACGCACGCATGATTACGGCCGCAAACCTGAAGGAATCGCTTAAGCGATTGGGGCGCGAAGGATATGTCCTCTCTATGGACAGCACGCGCATACAATGATTAGAAGATAGTGTTCAGGTAAAGAACAGAAATTAAGTGCGTGGCGGAATTATAGCAGAATATTCCACAATGTCATTAAGTTTTAAAACTAATTTTCCTTATTCATAATTTATCTATATATTTCTAATACTTAAAATATAATAAAAAATGTAACAGGTGGTATAAAAAGTCACTTTTCGCCAATTCACCTGATATTTCCAGTATTCAATCAAAGATCAACAACTTTATATCAGTAACTGGTGACCTAGATTCCCATGCATAAAAAAGGCATCCCGAAGGACGCCTTTTCTCAATATTAGATCTGATTCATCTAAACCCGATTATTTTGCTGCTTCACCCCAAGCAGGAACAACTGCTTGCATTAAAGGCTTAAGCATTTTCATTGAACAAGCCAAAACTTGACCATTTTCCATAGAGTCGCTACCACCACGTGCATCAACTACAGTACCGCCTGCTTCTTTCACGATCAATTCGCCAGCTGCGATATCCCAAGGCTTTAAACCAAGTTCGAAATAACCATCGAAACGACCTGCAGCAACATAGGCTAAATCCAATGCTGCAGAACCTGAACGACGATATTGCGCGCCAGCTTCAGTTACATTTAACAGGGTTTGAAAATGGTTCTTGGCATAAGACACAACTTCGCCATTACGCTTGGCACGATAAGCGTGACCAACAGCCATAAAAGTATTTTCCAGGCTGTCTTTAACATTCACACGAATACGGCGCTGGTTCATCATGGCACCACGACCACGACTGGCAGAGAATAGCTCATCTTTCACCGGGTCATAAATCACCCCGTGTTGAGTAATGCCTTTGTGCTGAACTGCGATAGAGATACAGAAATGCGGGAAACCGTTAATGAAGTTTAAAGTACCATCTAGCGGATCGATCACCCAACACCAATCGGCGTCATGACCTTTACCTTCCTGATAGCCAAACTCTTCACCAAGGAAACTGTGATTTTTATAGCTTTTACGTAGGGTATCGATGGTCAACTGTTCCAAATAACGATCTACACGCGTTACCGGACCATCAATTCCTTTTTCTTCGACTTGTAGATCGAGTTTATGACGATTCTGATGCGCTTTTAAAAGCTCTTGACCAACTAACTGAGCCGCACGCGCAGCCATCACCACCATAGGTTCCATTGAACACCCACTACAAATTTGAAGACACTGATAAAGAATAATGCATAAAAGCCCCGATATCTTAGCAAATATCGGGGCTTTTTTGGGAAAAATGTGTCTAAAATTTTTAAGAACTTATGACAAGACGCTTTGCCCCAGGCTGGACCAAGCCTGATTGATCGATTTTTCAATGCCTTGCGCATCCAGACCCGCTTGCTGCAACATCTGTGCATGGGTCGCTTGCGCCATAAACGTATCATCCAGACCCAGATTCAACATCGGTTTGACAATCTGTGCTTCTGCCAGATATTCATTCACGGCACTACCTGCACCGCCCATCACTGCATGTTCTTCCACCGTGACAAACAGACTGGTGCTTAAAGCGAGATCATCGAGCATTTGAGTATCCAGTGGTTTGACAAAACGCATGTTAACCACACGCACGCCAATCTCATGTTTCACGGCAAATGCTTCAGCAGCGTCGACTGCAGCCTGTACCCGGCTACCAAATGCCAGTACAGAAATATATTCATCATACTGCCCATTAAAGCTGGCCACAATTTCCGCCTGACCGATCGGAATCTCGATCATCTTTTGCTGGATATCGACGCCCAGTCCATTGCCACGCGGATAACGTACCGCTGCCGGCCCTGGATACAAATACGCTGTATGCAGCATTTGACGGCATTCATTTTCGTCTTTCGGCGCCATGATCACGATATTCGGGATAGTACGCATATAGGCATAGTCATAAGCACCGGCATGCGTCGGCCCATCTTCACCAACCAGACCGGCACGATCAATACCGAAAGTAACATCCAGATTCTGCAAAGCCACGTCATGTACCAGTTGATCATAACCGCGTTGCAGGAAAGTCGAGTAAATTGCAACCACCGGCTTCAAGCCCTCACAAGCCATACCGGCAGCCAAGGTAACCGCATGCTGTTCGGCAATCGCGACATCAAAGAAACGTTCTGGATATTCTTTGGCAAATTTGACCATGCCTGAGCCTTCGCACATCGCAGGTGTGATTGCGAGCAAACGGGCATCTTGTGCCGCTTCATCGCAAAGCCATTGTCCAAATACATCCGAATATTTCGGTGCAGTATTGCTGGCGGCAACGGCGTTGATTTTGCTAATCGCGTGATATTTGATTTGATCGGATTCTGCCGGAGCAAAGCCTTTGCCTTTTTTAGTATAGATATGAATCAGGCGTGGGCCTTTACGCTTTTTCAGCGCATTAAAGACATGCACCAGCTGTTTGACATCATGACCATCGTACGGGCCAAAATAGTCAAAGCCAATGGCTTGGAATAAGTTATCTGCAGCATCGGTCGCTGCACTGTGCAAACGCGAGTTATACAACCATTCTGGATGTGGCTGTACATATGCCTCACCCTGCTCGGTAACATTAACGAACTCACCGCGCTCCCAAATGGCAGCCAGATGTTTGGCAAAACCACCGGTACTGCAAGAAATCGACATATCATTGTCGTTCAGCACCACCATCAGATCAGCACTGTGTGCCACGGCATCATTCAAGGCTTCAAAAGCCATACCTGCCGTCATGGCGCCATCGCCAATAATTGACACAACTTCACACGGATTATTCTGATAACGACGTGCAAGCGCCATACCTAGGCCAGCAGAAATTGCCGTCGAAGAATGCCCTACCCCAAAAGTATCAAACTCAGATTCTTCACGAGCCGGGAACGCTGCCAGACCGTCTTTGGCACGAATGGTGGTGAGCTGTTCACGACGACCAGTCAACACTTTATGCGGATAGGCCTGATGACCTACATCCCAGATCAGGCGATCATGTGGCGTATTAAAGCAATAGTGTAAGGCCACGGTGAGCTCAATTACACCGAGGTTGGCACCAAAATGTCCGCCACTTTGCCCGGCAGCATACAAAATGAATTGACGTAACTCATCCGCCACTTGTTCCAGCTGGCTTTGCTCGAGTGCACGCAGTTGCTCAGGATGATTGATCGCATCAAGCAACGGTGTTACAGGGCGTTGAGTTGGGATTTCTGTATACAGCATATTATGGCAAAGCCTTCTAAAGCCTGGCAAATCTAAAGCTAGGTCAATGGGGAGTACCCGATCATATAGCTGAATTGTAGCAGCTTCAATTCAGCTACGCTTCTAGCGATGCAATATTAAACAATGATCTCGTCGGGGTGAAAAATTGCAGCCTACGATTATCCTGAATAATCTTACTATTTATCAACTATTATCGTTCGCTTTCTACAAAAAAGAAAATCTATTGCAGAATTTCGACTTTGCAATTCTACCAATGTTCAAGCATTACGCTATACTTTAGCCAATTTCAGGATTTAACGGGTTCAGCTGTGCCAATCGAATTTGTCGCAACGTCAAGATTACCTACCGCTCACGGTGAATTTAAAATTACTGTATTTCAAGACCCTAAGACTGGCGAAGAACATGTCGCACTTTCCAAAGGACTTGAAGAAGTATCAGATGAGCCTGTAGTGGTGCGTGTGCATTCTGAATGTTTAACCGGTGATGCCTTTGCTTCACTCAAATGCGACTGTGGCCCGCAATTGCAAGCGACTTTAAAACTGATCAATGAATTAGGCCGCGGAGTCATTCTGTATTTGCGTCAGGAAGGTCGTGGCATTGGCCTGACCAATAAAATTCGCGCTTATGCCCTGCAAGATCAGGGACATGACACCGTAGATGCCAATTTAATGCTGAACCTGCCAGCAGATGCACGTCAGTATGATATGTGCAGCATCATGCTGGATCATTTACAGGTGAAAGCAGTACGTCTCGTGACCAATAATCCTTCCAAAATTGAGGCTTTAAAAGCCCAGGGGATTAATGTGATCGATCGTGTGCCTTTGACTGTGGGTTTAAACCCTTTTAATGAACAATATCTCAAGACCAAGCACGAACGCATGGCACATCTTTATAAAAAGGATGATTTTTAATATTTTTAACCCCCGCCCCACCTTATTTTAACTTAATCCCTCCAAACCTCCCTTTCTTGCGCTTCGACTTAAAGCCATACTTAAGTCTTGCTCAGGGAGGCTTTCCCTCTTTTTCTTAAAAATGGAGTTAGGGGAAGATTAAATCGTCATGGAAAAAATCCGGTTCTCTGGCACCCGCTGCTTTAAACGTAAATCAAAAGCCATACAAATATTGCGTACAAATGGTTTCCCTTTCTCCAGTATCGTGACTGACGAGTCTGAAAATTGAATCAAACCATCCTGTTCCATTTCCTCAAGCTGTTCCAAAACTTCATCAATTTCAGGGAAACGTAATTCGGGATTTCCCCATGAGGTGCTAAAGCTGCACATCAGATTTAGAATATGTTGCCGAATAATCAGATCTTCCTGATTTAAGACATGCCCTTTAAATACCGGAATTTCATTGCGCGCCAGGCATTCATAATATTCTTCAATGGTTTTCACATTCTGCGCAAAGCTATACCAGCTATCGCTGATCGAAGAAATGCCCAGCCCAATCATCACCTGGGTTTTAGAGGCGGTGTACCCCATAAAATTGCGGTGTAATGTTCCTGCTTGAAAGGACTGGTACATCGCATCTTTTTCTAAGGCAAAATGATCCATGCCGATTTCATGATAACCATGCGCGAGTAACTTCTTTTTACCTTCTTCATAGCATTCCCGTTTGATTGCATCTTTGGGCACATCGGCATCTTTAAAACCGCGCTGACCATTGCCTTTAATCCAAGGCACATGTGCATAGCTATATAAAGCCAGACGGTCCGGCAAGAGCGAATTGGTTTGTTCAATAGTATTTAAAACATCTTCCAGACTCTGAAATGGCAGACCAAAGACCAGATCATGGGAAATCGATTCATAGCCAATTTCTCGCGCCCATTCGGTTACCTGTTTAACATTTTCATAAGGCTGAATCCGGTGAATCGCCTTTTGCACGGTTTCATTATAATCCTGTACCCCATAACTGACTCGACGAAAGCCAAGGTCATATAAACCTTGCAAATGCTCACGCATGGTATTATTAGGATGGCCTTCAAAACTGAATTCATGTACAGGCGCTACATCTGCTTTGGCCAGAATGCCTTGAATCAGTTGAGCCAGATGCGCCATTGAAAAAAAGGTCGGCGTTCCCCCACCCAAATGAATTTCTTTAATGATGGGCTTTTCTTGTAATAGCTCACAATATAAATCCCATTCTTTCAACACTGCCTGAATATAAGGCTGTTCCATTTCATGTTTTTTTGTGACTCTCTTATGGCAACCACAAAAGGTACACAGGCTTTCGCAAAATGGCAGGTGGATATACAAGCTAATGCCTTCGCTTTGATTGGATTCATCAAAAGACTTTTTTAGCGTTTGCTTCCATTGTTCCAGCGAGAAATTCTGCTCTTCCCAATACGGAACCGTAGGATAACTAGTATAGCGTGGCCCGGGAACATTGTATTTTTGAATCAGGGAATTGACCTGTACCGACATGACACCCACCTATTACCATCGAGAAATGCTCAAGCCAATGAGCGCTTGTGAGTTATTGTGCTGAGCTTGAAAGAAGAATTCAACCTAGCCATTTGGTCGGATTTAATCATGCATTCTGCTTATGAAGCTTGAAATTTAAAGTCTGGACCGATCAACTGCATCACCAAATTAGACCTTAATCTTTGACTGATTTTATGCTTTGATGTAATTAGTTTTTTATTTCCCTACGAGGCTCTGATGCAGCATCCTACATCTGCGGATATTCAACGCGTTCGTGAATTTCTCCTCGACTTGCAGGCACGGATTTGTGCGGCACTAGAACAACAGGAACGTACTGGCGGCGGTACAGCCGAATTTATCATCGATGACTGGGAGCGTCCGGAAGGTGGTGGCGGCCGTTCACGTGTTTTGCAAAATGGTACGGTAATTGAAAAAGGCGGTGTGATGTTCTCCCACATCAACATTTCCAAGCTGCCCGCTTCTGCGACCGAACGCCATCCCAATATTGCTGGTGCCAAAGCGCAAGCAATGGGAGTATCACTGGTCATCCATCCAAAAAATCCGAATGTACCGACTTCGCATGCCAACGTGCGTTTATTTGTGGCAGAAAAAGAAGGTCAGGATCCGATCTGGTGGTTTGGTGGCGGTTTTGACCTGACCCCGTTTTATCCGAATGATGAAGATGTACTGTCTTGGCATCAAACGGCGCATGATCTGTGTGTGCCATTTGGCGAAGAAGTTTATCCTGAACATAAACAATGGTGTGATAACTATTTTTATTTAAAACATCGTGATGAACAGCGCGGTGTGGGTGGTTTATTTTTTGACGATCTGAATCAATGGGATTTTGAAACCTGTTTCCAGTATCTGCAGGCTATAGGCAATGGTTACCTGGAAGCCATTCTGCCGATTTTCCAGCGCAATCAGGATAAGCCTTATACCGAAGCACAACGCGAATTCCAGTTATACCGTCGCGGCCGTTATGTGGAATACAATCTGGTTTATGACCGCGGCACCCTGTTTGGTTTGCAGACTGGTGGCCGGATTGAATCGATTCTGGTCAGCTTGCCCCCGCTTACCGGATGGTCATATCGCCCTGAATGGGATGAAGGCTCACCGGAAAAACGTTTAACAGATTACTACCTGAAACCACATGACTGGTTAACAGAATTAAAATCCAACGCAATGAAATGATACAAACGGCCCTCAAATAGAGGGCTGTTTTAATAGATATATCCTCTATACTGCTGCATAGAAATATCTGATTTGATCGGGGCACCCTATCGCTACATCGATCACATTCCATTTGATGTCTAGTGAGAATAACAATGCATAATCTTCAATTAAATCTACCTGTGTTGGCCTTTTGGCTTTTTTTGGCTCTTGCCATCAGCGCGATGAGTACCGCAATTTTGAGTCACAACCTGATTCTGGATGGCGCCGCTATTCTGGTGAGTATCCTGACTGGGCTTGGGGTTGTTCTCAGTATGGCGCTGATGTTTGCGGAACATATTATGGATATTTGCAGTTCCTAAAATCCTAATAACTTAGCAGTAATTCAAAATCGCGCAGGCTTTAGTCCCTGCGCTTTTTCACGTATATTGATGGCCATTTCCGCACATGGACATTGTGAAATGAGCAAACAATTTGCCGTGATTGGCAACCCGATTGAACAGTCACGTTCTCCAGAATTGCATCATGCCTTTGCTGCTAAAACTGGTGTCGACCTGAATTACACTAAACTTCTGGCGCCACTGGATGGCTTTGAAGCCAACATTCAGGAGTTCTTTAGCAATGGCGGTAGTGGCATGAATGTCACCGTACCCTTTAAAGAACAGGCTTTTGCCCACTGTCAGGTACTGAGTGAACGGGCCAAAATTGCCAAAGCCGTGAATACGCTATGGATGGAAAATGGCATCCTGCATGGCGACAATACCGATGGTCAGGGACTGGTTGAAGCCATCCGTGCCTTGGACTGGCCACTGGAAAATACAGATATTTTAATTATTGGTGCAGGCGGTGCCACGCGTGGTGTAATCTATCCCCTAGCCCAGGCAGGTGCGAAAAAAATCGTGATCGCCAATCGTACCTTGGCACGGGCGGAACAACTGGTCGCTGATCTTCAGAATGCCGTACCGCAAGTCGAATTACAGGCGATTTCACTAGACACTTTAGCCGGTGAATTTGATTTGGTGATTAATGCCACCTCTGCCAGCCTCAGTGGTGATGCTTTGGTTTTACCAGAGGCGTTACAGTTTAAACGGGCCTATGAAATGGCCTATGGCAAACCTTCTTCCTTTCTCGATCAAGCCAAAGTACGCGGTGTACCGACATCTGAAGGTTTTGGCATGCTGGTCGGTCAGGCAATTGAATCTTTTTACATCTGGAATGGTATCAAGCCGGATTTAAAAGAGTTTCTTTAAAACCCCTATCTCTCCAATGAGTTCAGTTCGGGTTGCAACTGCAACCCTTTACTCTCCTCCTACTACTTTTTATAAGCTGAAAAACCATGAATTGGTTTTAATGACATTTTAGAATGAGTTATTTTGCGACCTGAATCCGAGCACAATTCATACAAAAACATACTGGACAAATCACCTTTTAACTCATTAAATTCCATTGATATAACAAGTTTTTAATCTTCCTGTAATGTAAACACCTAATGATGAAATTCGATGATTTCATTCATTAGCCTTAAAAATCGATTCGCTTTTCTGACATTTTTATTCACTGAATTCATCAATGTTTTTTTATCCCGAATGTGAATAATCAAAGAATCGATACAGATAATCCAAAACTAATTTCAATCAGGATTAAACGCATGCCAGCATATAAAGCCCCTTTACACGACATTCGCTTCCTTATGAATGAAGTGCTTGACTACCCTGCGCACTACCAGAATTTGTCGAATGGTGAATATGCCGATGCCGACACGGTAGATATGATCTTAGAAGGCGCTGCAGATTTCTGTGAAAATGTACTGTCGCCGTTGAATCAAAGCGGTGATGAAGAAGGCTGTCATTTTGAAAATGGCGAAGTAAAAACACCGAAAGGCTTTAAAGAAGCTTACGACCAGTTCGTACAAGGTGGCTGGCAAGGTCTGTCTTATCCTGAAGAATTTGGTGGCCAAAACCTGCCAATGTCTTTAAACCTGATCAAATCGGAAATGATGGGGACTGCAAACTGGTCATTCCAGATGTATCCGGGTTTAAGTGTGGGTTGTATCAACACTATCATGCAATATGGTACCGATGAGCAGAAAAACACGTATCTGCCTCACTTAGTTGCAGGAACTTGGGCGGGCACCATGTGTCTGACTGAGCCGCAATGTGGTACTGACTTGGGTCAAGTTAAGACCAAAGCAGAGCCGAAAGAAGATGGCAGCTATGCCATTTCAGGCACCAAAATCTTTATTTCCGCAGGTGAGCACGACCTGACTGAAAATATCGTACATATCGTACTGGCACGCCTTCCAGATGCGCCGCAAGGTACCAAAGGGATTTCTCTGTTTATCGTACCGAAATTTATTGCTGCTGCAGATGGCGGGATCGGCGAGCGTAATCCAGTGAACTGTGGTTCGATTGAACACAAAATGGGGATTCGCGCTTCAGCAACGGCTGTACTGAATTTTGACAATGCGACTGGCTACCTGATTGGCGAACCGAATAAAGGCTTGCACGCTATGTTCACCTTTATGAACACGGCGCGTATTGGTACTGCGATTCAGGGTATTTGTCATGCTGAACTGTCGTTCCAGGGTGCTTTACCTTATGCTAAAGAACGTATGTCAATGCGTGCCTTGTCTGGCAAAAAAGATCCAGAAAAAGTGGCGGATGCGATCATTCATCATGCCGATGTACGCCGTATGCTGTTGACGCAAAAAGCCATTGCTGAAGGTGGCCGTGCCATGATTTATCATGCTGCGCAAATTGCCGACAACATGAATGATGCTTTGCTGCGTGGCGATACTGCAGCATTTGAACAGCATGATGACCATCTTGGGTTCTATACTCCAATCCTGAAAGGCTTCCTGACCGAAATGGGTTATGAGGCATCAAATCACGGTATGCAAGTCTTCGGTGGACATGGCTATATCAAAGAATGGGGCATGGAACAGATCGTACGTGACTCACGTATCTCTACCCTGTATGAAGGCACAACAGGTGTTCAGGCACTGGATCTGATTGGCCGTAAAGTGCTGTTGACATCAAAAGGTAAAGTTATTCGTGATTACACTGCTGAAATCCTGAAATTCTGCGGTCAGCATGCACGCAATAAATACATGCGCCGCTTTGCCTGGGATTTGACCAAGCTATGTGCACAGTGGAATGCGTTAACCGTGCGTATCATGCTGGCTGCACGTAAGGATCGTGACATTGTGTCTTCTGCGTCAGTCGATTTCCTAATGTTCTCCGGTTATGTGATGATGGCCTACTTCTGGGCACAGCAAGCTGCAGTCGCTTCAGCCAAACTAGCTTCTAATGACGGTACGGAAGTTCCAGAATTCTATAAAGCGAAAATCAAAACTGCTGATTTCTACTTTGAACGTATTCTGCCACGTACTCAAGGTCATGCTGAAGCGATGGTGAATCCCTCTAAAACCATGACGGCACTGGCACCAGAACACTTTAGCTTTGACTACTAAGCTGTAAATTGAGTTAAAAAGGGCGCTTCGGCGCTCTTTTTATTGATGTAGATACCCTTGTTTAACTTAAAAAACCTTTCTGGATAGAAAATATACAAATTTAATTTTATATTTTTCAACATCCTAATAAATTAGCCAAATAAAACGCTTGTATATCTGAAAATAAGCGGTATGATAATCCCAACTAGAAAAATTCTTGTTTTGGTTAGTCTTCTTTTAAGTATCGCAGTTTTAGTCATAAACCTTCGTATTACAGATCAAAAAGCTCCATCCTTTTTATTTTTCAAAGTTACAGTTAGTCATCTGAAATTTTGGCTATAAATTCATACGATTCAATAGGTTATATTATGTCTAATACAGTTAACGGTACAGTAAAATGGTTCAACGAAACTAAAGGTTTCGGTTTCATTCAACAAGAATCAGGTCCAGACGTTTTTGCTCACTTCAGCGAAATCACTGGTTCAGGTTTCAAAACTTTAGTTGAAGGCCAAAAGGTTTCTTTCAGCGTAGCTCAAGGCCAAAAAGGCCCTACAGCTGTAAATATCGTTGCTCTATAATCTAGAAGCAAGATATTGAAAAAAAGCACTCTTAGAGTGCTTTTTTTGTGCCTATCATTTTCTCATACCGCTCTAGTTTTTAAAGATCATTGGGTTGATCTAAAAAACGGTGTGCTCTATGCCAGGCTAAAAATACCGGATCAGGGGCAAAACGTTTTGGTACGTCGATTCGCTTACCGTGATAGGGTTTTAAATAGGCGTATAAACTCGCATCTTGCTTGGCCTGATTCGCGATACACACTTTAAGCCCTTCATCCAACGTGATAAATCCCTGATCGAAAGCTTGATCCAATAAAGAAGATAAACAAATTCCATTACGCGGATTTTTTCGATGTGCCTGATTTTCAGACCAGGGTACGATATGAGAAGCCACTAAAAAGGCTTTGGCCTTAATGCCTGAGATCGCACATTGATATTGATAATTAAGTTTAACTTGTAAAGCAAATTTCTGGTGTGGCGAACCGCGAACCTTTACCCTTGCATATTGATCTTCAACACTATAATCAAGGATTTCTTGACGCAAATGCGTATCTAGTAAAGTGTCCTGTTTTTCTCCTCTTCCCGCTAATTTAAGTAATCGCCAAAAATCATCTGCCGTGATCTCATTCATGCCATATTGTTGAAAAAAATGTGCCCAAGTATTTCCGCGTGGTTTAAAAGCCCATTGAAAATCTTCCAAATCGGACTGCAGAATAGGATCTATAAAACGCATACCATCGATCACTTTCGCAAAGACCGGTTTGGTTCGGCGTTTTTGATGATTTTGAGGAATGGCAGTAGGTGCAATAATCTTGGCTATACGGCCTGCACCATAAAGATAGAATTGATTTTTAATTTCAGAGGCTTTTTGCGGTCGTCGATATAAAAAGAAGGTGGTGTTTCAAAAAGTATGCTGGCGTTAAACAAATCCGTTATTAAGGTAAAAGAAAGTCAAATCAAAGGCTTTAAAATGATTTTCGAGCTTTTTAGAAAAGTTGCAACTTCTCCTAAATCCACGCCTGATTCGATGACGAATTCTACAATTGTTACCTTCAATACCGACGGTAAAAAACTTACCGATCACTTGCTTGCAACATTGAAATGCTGTGATAAAACTATCCCAATGATCACTCGCAATTCGAGCATATTGAACCCCAAGCTTTTTAAGTCTAGCTTTAAGACGTTGAACCGTTGCTAAATCCCGCTTACCCCAAACATAAGCAACAATTTCTCCAGATTCTCGATGGTAGGCATAAATAAGCCATTGTTTATTTTTCTTATTCCCTACAAAAGTCCAAAGTTCATCGACTTCAAGACATTCGTAGTGGCTTTGTTTAGGCTGAATCTGATAGATCGATTCACTTAAGGTTCGTAATACCTTGCCAATGCTGATACGCTCGACTTCAGCAATATCTCTTACACCGCTTCCTCTGACCATCAAATGTAATATCTTGCCGGTAATACCTGAGTTACACCCTTGATAGCTTAATGCATGATCACCAATAAACTGACGTTTGCAATCTTTGCACTGATGGTTTTGTTTCCCATCTACTTTGATGCCATTTCTCTTTATATTGTTACTTAGACAGGTAGGACATTTGATTTGTAGCGTTATTTTCATACCTCTATTTTATCAAAAGCCATATTGTTTTTTTCAGCATACTTTTTGAAACACCACCAAAAAGAAATCCCCTTCCCTGACTCGATTATATTTAGACTGATCCCAATGATATTCTTTAAAGTCCCGATCTTCATAAACCAGATGATCACTTTTACTATCAAAAATAAAGAATCGGGTATCGGTTAAATCCATCTGTTGAAAAGCCCATAATGTATCCACCTGCCCACCCTCTAGAAATTATAATATTCATTTAATTTAATCTTTGAATATTCTCAGAAAACTTCTCTTTAAGAAAGCGTCAATCAGACTTTAGGCATTTTATTTAAGGCAATAAAAAACCCCAATAAACTCCTATTAGGGTTTCTTTTAGAACAATGGAGAAATTAAATAATTAAAGAAATTCTTCTAATACCGAATTTAAAAAGATATGTCCCTGTTCGGTACATGAAAGTCGGTCTTGATCATCAACCATTAATTTTCTGTCACGTAAAGAGCTCAGTAACTCCTGTAAAGTATCTAGACTCAAACCGGTACGTTCGGCATAGAGTTTGGCTTCCACACCCTGATTTAAACGTAACGCATTCATCATAAACTCAAAGGGCATGTCAGCATCTTCAATCCGCTTAAACTGCAGATGTTCAGCAGGTACTTTGGCTAAGTAGTCTTTAGGTAAACGGGTTTTCTGGAACCGATACACGCCATCCGGCTGAGTGACTTTGCCGTGTGCTCCGGCACCAATTGCCAGATAATCACCAAACTGCCAGTAATTCAGATTATGCGCTGAAGGCAATTCTTTACGCCAAGCCGAAACTTCATAGTTGATAAAGCCTTGAGCTTTTAAGTAGAGCTCACCCTGCTCCTGAATATCTTCCAATACTTCATCGACAGGCAAAATCGGTTGAGTCCGGAAAAATACCGTATTGGGTTCAATCGTCAGCTGATACCAGGAAATATGGGTTGCGCCCTGCTCCACTGCCAGTTTTAAATCATGCAAAGCCTGTTCTAAAGTCTGTTCAGGCAAACCATGCATCAAGTCGACATTAATCCGCTGAAACCCAGCTTCACGTGCCAGCCCAATGGCAGAAATCGCATCTTCATTGCTGTGAATCCGTCCCAAACGCTTGAGATGCTCGGTATTAAAACTCTGTACCCCAATCGACAGACGGTTAATTCCGGCCTGCAAATAACCGGCAAACGGATCATGTTCGACTGTGCCGGGATTGGCTTCCAGCGTAATCTCACAGCCTTCGGCAAAGGGAATAACGGCTTTGAGCTGATCAAATAACCATTGATAGCCTAGGGCAGAAATCAGTGACGGCGTCCCCCCACCAATAAAGACACTGTGAATCTGCCGGCCTTGGGCAAAATCGACCTGAGTTTTAAAGTCTTCCACCAGTGCTCGTAAATATTCCTGTTCCAATTCCAGTGATAGCTGACCATCCGGAACCGCATGTGAATTGAAGTCACAATAAGGACATTTGCGCACACACCAAGGCATATGAATATATAAGGACAAAGGGACAGCAGCAGGATTCAATTCAGCCAAAGAACTACTCAAAAACGATTACAAGATATAGCGGAATTTTAACATGACTCGGCGGCAACACTGCTAAAATTAAATTTGATCGTGTGATATGTCTAAAAATTTAAATAGAATTAGTCAGTTAAAATTATGAAAATATCTTCTCAATTTATTATTTTACTTCCTTTGGTTTTTGCAATCGGTGTTTTATTGACACTCCAGACTGCAATTAACACACAACTAAAAGAATATTTATATTCTCCTATTCAAGCTGCATTTTTTTCCTTTTTGATTGGTACAATAGTGCTGGCCGTAATCGTACTTTTTCAGTCTAATCCCAAACCCGGTTTACAGGAATTGATAAGTGTTCCCTGGTATTTATGGCTAGGGGGAATCGTGGGTGTATACGCGATTAGTATGAGCATTTATGCAGCGCCCAAACTTGGCTTTCTGGTTCTTAGCGGTCTCATTATTTTTGGTCAGATGGTGATGTCGATGCTGGTCGATCATCTGGGATTGTTGGGTAATGAAAAAATGCCGGTTAACTGGCAACGTCTTTTAGGCGGCGTGGTAATTTTTATTGGTGTGCTTCTCACTTTACAACGCTAAACCTTCTATTTAAGCACATGATCACGATGAGTAATTTTTGTGTCGAATGTTTCACCAGTCACAACCTTTGGTTTTGAATTAAAAAAACTTTTTCATCTGATGCTGCCTATTCTGGTGACCCAATTTTCTCAGGCTGGTCTGGGCCTGATTGATACCATTATGGCCGGTCACCTATCTGCTACCGATCTTGCCGCGATTGCCGTCGGAGTAGGACTCTGGATTCCGGTGATGCTGCTGTTTAGTGGCATTATGATTGCCACGACGCCTTTGGTTGCCGAAGCCAATGGCGCACGTACACCTGAAAAAATTGCCACCATTGCACGTCAATCACTTTGGGTTGCCCTGATTCTTGGGGTAATTGCCGGCTTGATTTTGCAACTCTTGCCGGCCACTTTGCCACTTTTAGGGGTACCGGAAAGCTTACAACCTAAAGCCGGTTTATTCCTGCATTCCATTGGTTTTGGTATGCCAGCGGTAACCATGTATGCAGCTTTACGCGGCTACTCTGAAGCGATTGGAAATCCGCGTCCGGTTACCGTCATTAGTTTATTGGCGCTGGTTTTGCTGGTTCCGCTGAACTATATCTTTATGTATGGTCTTGGCTCTGTTCCAGCCTTGGGCAGCGCAGGTTGTGGTTTTGCCACGGCGATTTTACAGTGGCTAATGGTCATCACCCTCGCATTGTATATCTTTAAAAATAAGGCCTATCAACGTACCCAGCCTTTTACTCACTGGGAAAAAATCAACCCGGAATGGATGAAGCGCATCTTACAACTTGGCTTTCCAATCGGATTGGCGATCTTCTTTGAGGTCAGTATTTTCAGTACAGCGGCAATTGTGCTGAGTCCTTTGGGTGAGACTATTGTCGCTGCGCATCAAATTGCTATTTCTGTCACTTCACAACTGTTCATGATTCCCATGTCACTGGCGATTGCCCTGACCATTCGGGTCGGCACCTACTATGGTGAACAGAACTGGCAAGCCATGCGTAAAGTGCAATATCTCGGCCTGATTACTGCCACTATTCTGGCGATCCTGACCATGATTCTGCTTTGGGTTTTCCGTAATGAAATCGTGGCGCTCTACACCTCAGATATGATCGTGACCCAAATTGCGGTGTATCTGATTCTGTTTGCCATTGCCTATCAGCTGATGGATGCCTGGCAGATCAGTGCCGCAGGTTGTCTGCGCGGCATGCAGGATACCAAGGGGCCGATGTGGATTACCATGCTGGCTTACTGGGTCATCGCCTTCCCGGTTGGGGTATATTTATCCCGCTTTACCGAGATGGGAGCAGCCGGTGTTTGGGTTGGCCTGATTGTAGGCCTAAGTGTTGCCTGTGTTTTATTGCTGGCACGACTCTATAGCAATAACAGACGTTTAAGCTTAAAGGTGTAAAAACTTAGCGACTTTCAAGCAATCTTAAATATTGGGTAGTGACATGGATGTCACCGTTGATCTGTGATACAGGGAAGTAGCATTAGATCAACGAAACGGTTCTGTTACTTTTGCCATGACAAAATTAAGAGCTGCCTACGCGACAGCATAAAAATAAAAGATGCGAGCATAGCCTTGAGCATTCTAATTTCGATGTAGAAGTTAAGAATTAGCGGCTAATGCTTCCTTCAATCCTTCTGGAATCTCCGATTCATCCGCCACATCTTTAATCACCACCTGCCCCACAATCACATCCGTACCATTAAAACTCATGGTGGGTGAACCATATAACTCATAACCTTCATTTAAGGCACGGGTCACCCGCGCACAAAAATGCACATCATCCTTCCCAGTAAAATATCGATAGACTTTCATTGAATTTTCTTCATTACTACACTCTGTTTATTCTAAGCTTTTAGCCATAAAACAACATTCAGAATTAATACTCAGCCTTATCTAAAACGATGATGGATTCCGGCATATTCTTTTAGTTTAGCCAAGGAGATAAAGATAAATCTTTATCAAATCAAAGATGATGCATTAAACATGGAGAAGCTGAAGGAAATCACAACACAACCTCTACAATTAAATCTAGGCAATTGAACCTTTGTCACCTATGATCAAATACATCCATTCATAGTTGGTTTCAAGGAATCTCGCATGGCAAAAACGGCTAGCACACCCGGTCGTCGCTTTATGAAACTTGCCGGAATGACCGCAAGTATTGCAGGTAAAACCCTCTCCAATTCCATTAAAAATTTAACTGCTGATGAAGAGCAGAAAAATACTGCGCGCAGCAAACTATTTCAAGATATTGGGGTACAGATTGCAGATACCTTGGGAGAGATGAAAGGCGCAGTCATGAAAGTCGGCCAGATTGCCTCGCAATATAAAGACGTTTTCCCGCCCGAAGTCGCCAAAGCCATTGCCAAGTTACAACGTCAGGCACCACCCATGCCATTTAAAGAAATTCAGGCACAGGTAGAAAAAGAATTGGGTAAACCTTTACAGCAACTTTTCCAGCAGTTTGATGAACAGCCATTTGCCGCGGCCTCGATTGGTCAGGTGCATAAAGCCACTCTACCGAATGGCCAGCAAGTTGTAGTCAAGGTGCAATATCCTGGTGTGGATGAAGCCTGCGAAAGCGACCTGAAGCAAGTTCGTCTGGCACTGCGCATGATGGGCGTATTAAAGATTGATCGTAAACTTCAAGATCAATTATTTAAAGAAATTCAGCACAGTCTGGACAATGAGTTGAACTATGAAATTGAAGCCCAGAATCTGGAAATCGCCCGTGCCTTCCATGAATCTCTGGACAATAAAATTGTGATTCCGAAAGTGTTTCATGAGTATTCATCGCGACATATTTTAACTTTGAGCCAGGAACTTGGTGAAAGTATCGAAACTGCCAGCACTTGGCCACTCGAAACCAGAAATGCTTTAGGTCGCCGCCTATTCCGCGCCATTGGCCAAGAAATTTTTTATCTGAAACGCTTTCACTGTGATCCACATCCGGGCAACTTTGCCTTCCGTGAGGATGGCTCTGTGATTGTTTATGATTATGGTGGCGTTAAAACCTTATCGACTGAAGTGATTGGACATTTTAGGGAACTGATCCATGCTGCACGCGAGAAGAATATTCCCGTGATCGAGCAACAGCTGGATGCGCTGCATTCCTTGACTGAAACTGGAAAATTCCCGAAAGAATTATATGAACAGTGGCTGGAAGTGCTCATGCGTCCTCTGGTCACTGACTATGATTTTGCCGAAAACTCAGCGCATCATGATGGGATGGAGTTGCTGAAACCTTCGTTGAAATATTGGGATGTATTTAAGCCCTCTCCTGATACCTTGATGGTGAATCGCACAATTTCAGGACAATACTGGAACCTGATTCATCTCAAAGTACATGATGATTTAAGTGATGTATTTGAAGAACTGGTACCGAGTCGAAGCTAAGTTGAGACGATAGGCTTACACGCTGTAACCCTAGATTACTTGAAATATCAAATGTTACATTATAACATTTAATCAAGAATCATGAGGAAGTTAGATATGCGTTCAGATATCCACCCTGAGTATCGTGAAGTGTTATTCCATGATACCAATGCCGATGCCTATTTCGTGATTGGCAGCACGATGAACTCGAGTCAAACCAAAGAATATCAAGGTAAAACATATCCTTATGTAACACTAGATATTTCAAGTGCATCACATCCTTTCTATACGGGTGAGCAACGTCAGACCAGCAATGAAGGACGTGTGGCAAGCTTTAACAAACGTTTTGGGCGTTTTAAACGGGGTTAAAACCGAAAAACCTCGGTTATCTTAAGATTTAAATCGCGGTTTATGTCAGGAAATGACCTCCAATTTCCTGACTTTTTTATGCGTTTATTTTAACTCTATGCCAACACGAGTGAAGTGAAATAAAAGCCCAGTGCCAGAACAATAATGCCGACAATTAAGCTGGATAATGCATATAACAGCGCTAGGCCCATAGCACCTTGTTTCAATAACAAAAAGCTTTCCAGACCGAAGCTGGAAAATGTGGTAAAGCCACCGAGAATTCCCACCATTAAAAACAGACGCGCTTCTTGTTGGAGTGCTGGATATTTCTGGCTACAGGCAAAAAAAATTCCGGCACATAAGCAGCCTAAAATATTGATCCACCAGGTGGGCCAAGGAAATTGCATTTGCGGTTTGAACAGCCAAAGTCCTGCTGCATAACGCAGACTAGCACCGATTGCCCCACCCATTGCCACCCAAAGCCAGCCCATATTTTTTTCCTGTTCTATTTATTGATCAAGTTTATTTTATCCAAAGTTTCATATTGAGCATGGATAAATTTCACTGTTATCTTGAACCGAAAATCAATGAAATACCATGGAACTTCGCAAGAAAATTGCTATATTTATCGCATCGAATTTTCATGAATGGCACAGGAAAAATAGCATGGCACAGGATTTATTGGCCCAGTTGGCAGCAGGCGAAGTAAAATTTGCAGATGTGATTGCCTATATCGAATCGCGCTATATGCATACACCAACTGCATTTAAAAATGGCCAGCAGAATAATGCGGCCACAGAAAACCAGGGCAGCGCTAAAGTCTTTTCTTTTGCACAATTGAATGGTCTGGATCAGACACAGACCTTAAGCCTGTTTGCCGAACATTATGCTTCTGTACTCGCGACGCCAGAGGCGACTGATCATCAGAATATCCGCCAGTTTATGCTCAATGGCTGGGATGGAATTACCTTTGAAGGTCAGGCTTTAACTGCGAAGTAAGTCCTAAGCAGATAAAAAACCGCTCAAAGGAGCGGTTTTTTTATGCAACTCAGAAGTGTATAGGATGCCTGTTTTAGCTTTTACCGACTTTTTCAATCCATTTAATGGAACTGACACGGAAAACCTCACAAGCACCATCACCCGTATCGGTCGGAGTTAAGGACGATTTCCAGACCAGATCTTTATCACGCACTTCAACCAGCTCCCCTTGCATACGTACCAGATCGCCACGCTTTACCTTTTTAATTTCCTTGGCAATTTCAGGATTGGCAGGAATGATATGCATATTGGACACCATCTGCTTGGCTTGTTCTACCGGCACTGGCACCCGATCCATTTTCCAGTTCAAATAGCGGTCATATTGATTGACCGTGATATGTCGAGCAATTTCAGGTTCGGCAAACAGCCCCCAACTGACAGCATAATCAATCGGAGAGAATTTGGCTTGCGGGTCAGAACTATAAACCTTGGAACCCAGAATACGAAAATCACCTTTAAAAGGCTGCAAGACCGAAATTGACTGGCCTTTAACGACAGGAGGCAAACCTTTGGCAATATTGTGGTCGACCGAGCTATAGCCCGAAATAGGCAGCAACAGGCTGGCCAGCAAAGCATAATGTTTAACGTATTTGAACATAATTTTTAATCTAATCCTAATCAAGTTGATCAAACGTTTTAAGGATATCTTCCTTGATCTTACGGATTTTTTAATGAATAAACAGTTGAACTTGGTAACAAACTGCACGTATTTAGTCAGCTCGATATATGCCTGTCATTTTATTTTTCAGTTAAGCTAGAACGTATTTCCATCAAATTAAAATAACTCAAATGCTGTATAAACTTTATCAACAACATATCTTTCCGCATCTGCTGAATCAGGTGATGCAAACACCATCCTTGATGGACTTGCGTCGTGAACTACTTTTGGATATTTCCGGTGAAGTACTGGAAATTGGTTTTGGTACCGGCCTTAATCTGCCTTTTTATCAATCGGTTGATAAGGTCTATGCACTAGAACCAAACCCGACGATCTTCAAACTGGCAGAATCACGAATTCAACAGGCCGCTTTTCAGGTCGAACATATTCAGGCCAGTGCAGAAGCTTTACCTTTTGCCGAAAATAGTCTGGAAAATATTGTATCTACCTGGACGCTTTGTAGTATTGCAGAGCTGGAACAGAGCCTGCAGGAAATTTATCGTGTGCTACAACCGGGTGGGACTTTACATGTGGTCGAACATGTTCTGAATCGACAAAATTTAAATATTCAGCGTCTACAACATTTACTCACTCCCATTCAAAAGAAAGTCGCAGATGGCTGTCATCTGAATCGGGATATTGAGACCGCCTTGCTGGAAACCGGTTTTGAAATAGAAACTTTAAATTATGTAGATGCGGAAGGTATACCCAAGATTGGCCAACGTATGTTGTTAGCACGTGTTCGTAAACTAGGAAGCTAATTTACGACCATCTTATATTTAGTGTGGCTGAAGGTGGGTTACTTGCAGCAACTGACAATGAGCACGATATTCAGAGCCCGTCCCGACCCGGAATTCTTGTCCAGTCGTGCCTGAATGAACTGTCACCAGATCACCAGTGAGCGTGATTTTCTGCCCCGATTTTAGCCGGCGAATCTGATCGGCAATTTTTTCAGTGGCAGCAATCAGACTAAAATACTGTACATGCGTATTGACGAAGTCACGCTCCGCTTTATTGGTTTGTCCTTCGAGCTGATAGCAGCGTTTTGCTTCATCAAACTCCAGTTTTGCCTGTATAGCGGGCAGCGGTTGAGTCAGCAACAGCACATCAATATTACTCAGATAGGCCAGATCATTAAAATGCCCCACCACAGGGCTGGCCTGATGCAGCACCCGACGATCAGGTTTTACGAAACGGTGATCATGCACAATATAAGTCGCGGAAATGCGCTTAACGGGTTCTACTTTAAAGTTTTTAAGTACGCCCTTTTCTTGCAGATGCGGAATGGCACGAAAAAATTCATTCCACACCCAGAGTCCTAGCATAAACAGCAGCGCAGTGATCAGTAATTTTTGCATAATTTTTTATTCTTCACTGGATTTTGGTCAATCCTGAAAATCAATCCGAATGGTTTCAAAACGTACCCGCCCTTCCTGAACCGCACAGGCAATGGCTTGCTGGCCTTTGGTCAGACGTGCTCCGCCACTTTTAATGTCAATCAAAACCACTTCAATATCTTCAGCGTCGCCTTCGCCATCACGAAAATCGGTATAACCATCAAAGACCACATAATCCACCGGATCACCCAAAAACTTGGCATCACTCGGCAGATATTGAAATTCCGGCATGATCGGCGCGAGCTGTTCCGCCATTTTTCCTTTGAGAACTGCACGGCTGGTATTCACGCTGCGTTTTTGCGCGGCAATGAGGGACTGCTGATGCTCTAGTTCCAGCTCGGCAATATACTGCTCATATTCGGCCTTGATCCGTCCATTGCGCGTCTGACTTAAAATAATAGTGGTCAATACCACCCCGATACATGCGCCAATCAACATGGCCATCCATATGGACATTCAATCTTCCTAATTTGCCTGATTTTTATAGCATCGCATTCGACTGAAGTTGAGGAATTCGGCCATTTGCATACTTGAAAAGAATGATATGCTAGGCCGGAACAGAATAAAATCACCTTGAGTCATGAAAACAATTTTAGTTGCGAATCAGAAAGGCGGTTGTGGCAAAACCATGACAGCCATTAGTTTGGCGTCAGCACTCGCACAAAAGGGTTATAAGGTGGCATTGGCCGATGCCGACAACCAGAAATCAACATTGCAATGGCTCAAGCATCGTCCGGCACAGGCAGCGCAGATCCAAAGTCTGGACTGGCGCAATAGCAAGTCCATTGGTGATGCGCCGAAACAGATCGAATACCTGATTATTGATGCACCAGGTGCTTTGACCGATGATCATGCCGAACAGCTGATCAGTGAAGCACATGCGATTATCATCCCGATCCAGCCTTCTTTTTTTGATATCGATTCGACCCGCCGTTTTCTCAAACATTTGCAGGACATCAAACGCATCCGTAAGGGCAAGGTTGAAATTTTACTTTTGGCCAATCGCACCAAAGCAAATGCAGCCAGCAATCAGGACATACAGCAGTTTTTTGACAAGATCGACCAGCAGCCAGTGGCCTGGATTTCGGAACGTGCCCCTTATAGCCGACTGGCTATGGAAGGCCTGTCCGTCTTTGATAAACCTCAGAAAATCTATCGGGAGCTGCAGGCTCAATGGCAACCGGTACTGAATGCCATTATTGATGATCCGAGTCAGTGGTTTTGAGTCAATCATCTGAATCGCGGTGTAGCTTTGGGAAAATAATCTCGCTACTTGGCTAGCTATCATTTTCGATCGCTTTTTTTTCAGTTAATATGCCTGAACACGACCTAAAAAATGAGTCATTAAATTCAGTGCAACAGTACGCGCCTACATTACAAAAAGTCTTATTATTTGGATTGTTCTTTATCCTAATTTTTTTGAGTTTTCATATACTCAAGTATTTCATCATTCCTGTAGTTTGGGCAGCCATTATTGCCTATATGACTTGGCCCTTGTATCAATCGGTGTTACGCCTATGCGGCAATCGACCGACATTAAGTGCAACCGTAATGATCTTGGCCGTGATTCTGGTCTTTGGTCTGCCGTTTATTTTCGCCATTTTCATGCTGCAGCACGAAGGTCGTAACCTGTATTTTGAATTGCAGCGACAGGTCTTTTCCGGTCACCTGAATGTCCCTGATTTTATTCGCGGGCTTCCGATTGTCGGCAAGGAAATTACCCGAACCTTAAATGAAATTAACACTGATCCGCAGAGTATTGCACTGTCGATATCGACCTGGATTCAAGGCCATCTGAATTACGGCAAAGTGGTGTTGAATGAAGTTAGTAAAAACATCTTTAAATTATGTTTTGCGATACTTTCGCTGTTTTTCTTCTACCGTGATGGTCAGACCATTTTAAATCAGGTGCGTAAAGCCTTTGAAATGGTGGTCGGTCCACGTGTACATCATTATTTTTCCACCATTTCTGCGACTACACGTGCCGTAGTATATGGCGTCGGTTTGACCGCAATTGCACAATCCTTATTGGCTGGTCTGAGCTATTTTGTTGCAGGTGTGCCGAATCCGATGGTTTTAACCATTGTGACCTTTATTTTTGCCCTGATTCCCTTTGGTCCGCCCCTCGCCTATAGTGCGGTGGCGCTATGGCTGTTTTCACAAGGACAAACCATTGAGGCTATCGGGGTCATGGTGTGGGGTGTCTGTATTGTCAGTACTGCCGATAACGTGATTCGTCCACTGGTAATTTCTGGTGCAACCCAGATTCCATTCCTGCTGATCATGTTTGGAGTCTTGGGTGGTATTGCCAGTTTTGGTCTGGTCGGAGTGTTTATTGGCCCGGTGATTCTGGCTGTGCTGCTTGCAATCTGGCGTGAATGGTTACATGAAAGTAATCTGAATGAACCTTTGATGATGCCTAAAGCCACCATGGCACATGAGATTGATCCAGAAACCAAGAACACACCGCCCAAAGCGCCTTAAAGCATAGAGAGAATTGACTTAAACAAAACAAAACATTTAAGTACTGATTCTATATAGAGCTTCTGATCTTGCTCTGTTTAAATGAACTCACAAAACAGAATAAAGATCAGGATGCCAAAATCATGTCTTCATTGTTTAAAATTACGACACTTTGCGCGTTAAGCGCCGCACTTTTTACCGGTTGTGCATCAACCTCTCCATCAAATGAAGTGGTCAGAGCAGTAACTGTGAATGCTGTAACTGCTCAAGGTGTGGGCCAAGAGATTGGTACCGTATTACTCAGTGACAGCCCAGCCGGTCTGGTTATTCGTACCAACCTGAAACAACTTCCTGCGGGTGAACGTGGTTTCCATATTCATGAAAATGGTTCATGCGCACCTGCCATGAAAGACGGCAAGATGGGCGCAGCACTGGCTGCAGGTAGCCATTACAATCCAAATCAGGCTCCACATCACGGTACACCAGTGACCGGTCATCTCGGTGATTTACCCGCATTGAAAGTCAATACTGACGGAACTGCACGTGTGACCCTGCTTGCGCCACGTCTGAAATTGGCTGATGTTCAGGGTCGTGCGATTATGGTTCATGCCGGTGGCGATAACTATTCCGACAACCCATTACCCTTGGGCGGCGGCGGTGAACGTATTGCCTGTGGTGTGATCTAAACACCTTCATGCCAATGACTAAATAGAAAAAACGGGCACTATGCTCGTTTTTTTCATGGATTTTTCTTTTATTTTGGCGTCTAAATTGCATTCAGAACTTTGCGTTTTTACTTTCCGGATCCTGTCCTTGTGAATGCTGCCCGACCTGCGACTGCTACTTTTGTTAAAATTATAAAACCTGTCCTGCTGCCCTTTCAGTCCAGTGCGCTGATGACTTATTGCCTGCAGATCCTGCTGGTGTTTTTAGGTACCACTTTCGGTCTGAAATTTCTGGGTTATGAGTTCTTGATCGTTCCAGTAACGTTAGGGGCAATTGCCACGGCACTGACTGATTTTGATGACCGGCTAAGCCTGCGTTTGCGCAACCTGTTACTGGTCATCATTCTGTTTTTTAGTGTCAGCAGCATTCTGGAATTTCTTGCTCCGCATAAATTCTGGTTTGCACTGTGGCTATCCCTGTCGAGTGCGCTGTTTATTCTAATGGGTGCCTTAGGCCAACGTTATGCCACAATTTCATTTGGCACCATTTTACTGTCAATCTATACCATGTTCGGCCTGGGCGAATATCAGCACTGGTATGAACAGCCACTTTATTTTGTCATTGGGGCGCTATGGTACGGCCTGACGTCTATTCTATTTTTTCTGCTGCGTCCTACTTTGCAGGTTCAGGAAAATCTCGCACAAAGCTTGCAGCACATGTCAGATTTACTGCTGAGTAAAGCCAAACTGTTTGATCCGGATCAGCATCCAAATGTTGAAAACCTGCTCTATGAGTTGTCACTTAAAAATACTTTAGTCATTCAGAGTTTTAACCGCAGCAAAGATTCACTATTGACTCGACTCAAAGCTTCGCGTGCCAATCGCAATACCATTTACTGGCTGAATCTGTATTTTCTGATGCAGGATATTCATGAACAGGCCACGGCCAATTATTTACATTATGAACAGATCGAACAGCATTTTAGCCGCACTGACCTGATTTTCCGGATTCAGAAAAATATCCGTCTGCAAGCCCTTGCCTGTCAACATTTGGCAGAATGTGTATTGCGCAATGAAAAATTTTATCTGTCTGCAGATGATGAACAGGCATTAAAACATTTACAGGAATCGATGCAGGACTGGATTGCCCAACACCCACAGAATATTGAAGTTAAAAATTTACAGCTTATTCTGGCCAATCTGCTGAGTGTACATGAGCAGTTACAACACCTGCATGATCAACAGGCACTGTATAAGCCACGCTATCAGCAGCATTTTGATGACCTGAGCCTGTTTGATGATGATATTCGCGATAGCACAGATCTCTGGCTGAAACTCAAACCGCACTTGAGTTCACAATCGGCACTCTTTCGGCATGCGGTGCGGATTGCCATTGTGTTTCTAGTCGGCTATGCCATTTCATTATTGCCCTTTGCAAAAAATGGCTACTGGATTTTACTGACCAGCCTGTTTGTCTGTCAGATCAGTTATTTTGCCACCAAAAGCCGGCTCAAATTGCGGACCCTAGGAACATTATTGGGGGTCATGCTGGGTGTTCCCATTCTGTATTTTGTACCAAGTGTCGAAGGTCAGTTACTCCTGACAGTAATTTTTGGTGTCGGTTTTTTCTATCTACGTTCCAAAAAATATGCCATGGCCACTCTCATGGCGACATTGATGGTACTCCTGATCTTCAACCTGAAAGGTGCCGGTTACGCGATCATTTTGCCACGTATCATTGATACCCTCATAGGCTGTCTGATTGCCTGGATGGCAGTAAGCTGGATCTGGCCTGACTGGAATTTTCGCAATATTTCCAGCAATATTAAAAAATCATCGCTTGCTACACTGGACTATTTTGCTGCAGTGGTCGAGCAATATCAAAACGGTAAAGATAACAGTATTGCTTACAGGACTGCACGGCGTCTGGCCCACAATGCACAGATTGATTTATCCAGCATGATTTCAAGCCTGAGTACCGAACCGAATCCAGATCCGCAACTGGTCAAAAGTGCCTTTCGCTATCTGGTTTATAGCCATAGCCAGCTCAGCTATATTGCAGCATTGGGGAGTCACCGTGAGCAGGTTACTGATGCACAAATTCTGGTTTTAATGCGCTGGTGTCAGCAAACCTTAACTGGGGTATTGCTGCAACAACAGCCTTTAGCTACCTACGACATCGATCATAAACTGGCAGAAATTCAACGCTTAAGTACCCAGGAAAACCAGTCAGCACATCTGCTTTTGGTGCTGAAACAGATCAGTTTATTGCTGGAAACCTTACCGGAATTACTAAAATTACGTCATGAATTACTAGGTGCCGAGATTAAATAACCAACTGCCTTACTTGGTTATAACTTATTAAAAATATTGAATATATTTTTATTATTAAGATTCAATATTCAGGTGATATTCGGTACACTCAAAACCAATTCGGTTAAATCAATATGTATTATGAACATCAAAACTTTGCGTCTGGTCGGTTTGCTTGAAGGGATTTCATTCCTGCTGCTGTTATTTATCGCGATGCCAGTGAAATATATGATGGATAATCCGATTCTGGTCAAATATGTCGGTATGGGTCATGGGGTACTGTTTGTGCTGTTTCTGGTGGTGTTATTCGCAGTATGTGAAAAACAGAAATGGTCTCTCAGCATGTTTGTGATGGGTTTAATCGCTTCGATTCTGCCTTTCGGTCCATTCCTGTTTGATATGAAATTGAAGAAGCTGGAACAGCCCGCTGAAGCTTAATTGTAGAATCCTAATATAATTAGATCAGTCAAAAGAAAATTTTCTCTCCCTTTGGGAGAGAGTTAGAGAGAGGGAACTTATTAAATACTTAACCTCACCCTAGCCCTCTCCTAAAAGGCATAGGTATCTACACATCTATGAGATACCTAATGCCATTGTGGCTATCTCATTGAGTTCATCTATTGAATATTCCGAGAGCAGTTGAAGAGTGTTCAGTAAAATCGAAAGCC
>NZ_JBWZQN010000038.1:0-33253 GCF_056724605.1 Prolinoborus fasciculus
TAGGCTCGATCAAACAAGGTAATACTATGCGATGGAGGACATAATCGATTTGCCAGTGTAAGTTCACCCTGATCCATGCTACCTATTTGGGCATCAATGATTTCATGGGTGCTGGTATTTACCAGGCAGGTTGCTCTCACTTGTGGATAAGGGGCTGCAGCGGTTTTACCCTTAGATGAGCCAAAGTGTTCAAAATTCTCGTCTGTATAAGGCATAGACCAAACCACCCCGTCAACAGCACATACACTAAGGCCATGAAAGTTTGAGTATTGCTGTTGGGATTCTTCAAACCAGGCTTGGCTGAGTAGAGAAAACAAGGTATTCAAGGGCTCTCGTCCTAAACGTTGTCGTGCTTGCACTGCTGCACTGGGGACACAATATTCTGTTGTACCAAACACAAGTTTTAGTTGCTCTACGACATACCCGATCGGTTGATCTCGAAATAGGGCAAGCCCAATTACCAGCCATACCACATGTTCGGCAGGTAATTTTCTTCTCCTGATAGAAGCCTTACCTGTTTGATGTAGGCTTTCTTTAATCCAGTTTAAATCAATGAGTTCACTGAAATGGCTGAGTGAAGGCAAAGAATGTTGAAGGGTGCAATCTAAATTTTCAGATAAAGTCATAAAAAAAATGAGCGTATTGGCATACACTCATTTTTACTACATTTTTCTAATGTCTGCTTAACTGACTGGCATTACTCTTCGGAGGGTTTTTTGTTTACATAAAAATCACAACAGCAATAAAACTCTTACCAATTCCTTACCAAGAACCTCATTTTTTTCCAAACAAGATTGTTAGTCTAATGATACGGTAATTTACAATCTAAGTCTTTCATTATTAACTGAAATTTTTAAGTGAAAAGGAATATAAAATGGCAGGCTCACTTGCTCGAGATTCAGACAATCTGGTTCAATTTCAACCAAAAGAAAATATAAAGTTGCAACGGCTTCATCAAATTTCTGAAGAGCTTGAACAGCAATCACATCTGTTCGTCGTTATCTTGGGAACCGTTATTGGCGCGATCTTGGCGCTTTTCATTGGTTACCATATCAATACCAGCATCATGCATTTTATCCTGCTAAGTATTTTGCCGATCTGCTTGGCCTATTTCTTACGTAAAGTTTATATTTATACCCTGACGCATAGCTAATTCTGCCTGATCATTTATATTCCAAGACTTTACCGCACAAAAAATACTGCTTAGGATACAGGCAGTATTTTTTATTTTGCCAATCATATGAATCTGACCGAATGGATTATTTCCGTTATGGAGCAACTGGGCTACTGGGGCATTGCTCTGCTCATGTTCCTGGATAATGTCTTCCCGCCAATCCCTTCCGAAATTATTATGCCTTCCGCGGGCTATTCAGCCTCTCAGGGCGAGTTAATACTCGTCGGGGTAATCATGTCCGGCTGTATCGGCTCCCTGCTGGCAGCCGCCTTGCTGTACTGGATTGGCTATAAATTTAACCATGATTCTATTTTTAAATTTGTCGATCGTTATGGCAAATATTTATTTATTAAATCAGAAGATGTAAAAAAATCATTGAGTTGGTTTGAGCATTATGGTCACCGGATTGTGTTCTTTGGCCGCATGATTCCTGCGGTTCGCTCGCTGATCAGCATTCCTGCTGGCATGAGTCATATGCCCTTCTGGAAATTTATGTTTTATAGCGCACTTGGAACCATCATCTGGACCACATTTTTGGCGTGTGTCGGATTTTATTTTGGCGAAAACCAGCATTTGATGCAGCAAATTTTCAGTAAAGTCAGTTATGTGATTATTGCCATTGTTGTGGTAATTATTATCTGGATTTTCTACCGTAGACAGCAGCGTAAAAATCGTCCATCCTGAGGAAGATCCCTTAAGGAGATTAAAACGATGTCGCATTATCTTAAATATTTTGCCACCGTTTATCTGACCTTGGTTCTATTGGTAGGCATATTCATCTATGTATTCAATCTGGGCGCCATTCTGCTGATTCCTGCCCTGATTGCTTCTGCCTTTCTCAGTGCCCGATACTTTGTTAAGAAAGAACTTCGTTTGCCGACTCAGCAAGAGAAAAGCAAACTGGTCTGGGGCTCTACTATCATTGCTATGACATTCGGGTTTATCTTTTTAGTAGTGGTCATCTGGATGAACCTGCAGACAGATGAGATTTATAGAACCATCACCTATACAGGAAGAGGAACAAATTCATTCCTGGTGGCTGCAAGTATTGCCTTACATGCCTTACTGTTCCATATCGCCTACAATGCTTATGCACGCTATAGTCTGGCCAAGCGTACAGGCTTGGAAAGAAAATAGGATCGAGCAGCTCTCAAAGATGCAAAAAGGCCAAAGCTAAAAAAAGCACCCTGCGGTGCTTTTTTTATGAATTATTCTGGAGTGTGATACATCAGATACAATTCATTTAAGTTTTCTGGAATTTCTTCTGCAAGTTCATCCATTAACTGGCCATTGCGACGGAAAGTTTCCATTTGTGGATCTTCATCATCAATGCCGCTGAAGACCATGATTGGCAGGGTTAAATCCACCAGTTGTTCTTCAAATTCTTCAGTAAACCAAGCGTCTTCGTTTAGGAACATGGCGTCTACAAAGCCCACACTCCAGTCACCCAAGCTTGATTCAGTATCTGCTTCTTCAATTTCAAACGGGAACGTAATCCCTTCTTCATTGGCTAAGCTTTGACGAATAGACTCTAACCATGCTTGCACCTGAGTGATGATTTCTGCAGGCACTTTCTTTTGATTACTATCAAAAAGTTCGTCTAACCATTTGTCGAATTTTGGGCCTACTGCAATAGCACATAAGAAACCATGGGTTGCCGCGAAATCTAGACCATGTTCATTTTGGTCACCATCTAGATATTCACTCAACAGGTCTAAATCTAAAGCACTCATCTAACATCCAAACTTAGAAAACCGAAAGGTTTAGCATAGCATTTATTCAGACTATGCTAAATCCGAATTCGTTAATCTTCGTCATCAAAATCGTCGTCATCGTCGAAGTCATAGTCAAAATCTTTGAGTTCGCGCTCTAAACGACGTTGGGTCAGTAGATCATCGATCAGACGACGTTTTTCCAACGACTCTTTAGCACTGAGCTTGCTAGAAGCCTCATCGAAATTAACATCATCTTCACCGAAGTTATCATCTAGTTCAAAATCTGTAGAAGACACTAAAACTTCCTCATGAGTGAAAAATGTAAAAGGATTTAAGCGCTATTTATCGTGCCTAAAAAAACAAGTCAAGTTTTATTTGGATTTTCGTATTTTTAATTTGTAATTAGGGGTTTTTTCTGTCTCAATTGTGTGCCATGATATAATCCACCCTGCGTCCTTATGTTTTTTGATTCTCCTTTTTTGAGTCATAAACAGACACGCATGGGATGAACTTGAAAACAACAAATTCACCCCCATCTTAAATTACTGAATTTCATTTTAAATATTTTATCAGACAGCTTTCATGCTGAATTCTCTGATGAAATATATAGGCTATTCACTAAATTTAACGAGCTTAAATCGTGCAGCATTGTACGGTTTTTTACTGCCACAGATTCAACGAAGAGTAAGCAAAAGATGAGCGATATGACTTCCCCTACTTCTCAAGTAGCGGCTCTGATTAGCCGAGGCAAAGAACAAGGTTATTTAACCTTCGCTGAGGTTAACGATCATCTGCCGGACTCCATCACAGAAAGCGAGCAGATTGAAGACATCATTCAGATGCTGAATGACGTTGGTATTCCGGTACATGATCGCGCGCCTGAATCTGATGATACGATGTTCGAAGATACTGCAGAAGCGGCGGATGAAGTTGCAGAAGAAGAAGCTGCAGCCGTACTTGCCTCGGTAGAAAACGAGCCAGGTCGTACCACTGACCCTGTACGTATGTATATGCGTGAGATGGGTACAGTAGAACTTCTGACTCGTGAAGGCGAAATCAGCATCGCAAAACGCATCGAAGAAGGTATTCGTGATGTTTTGCACTCGATTGCTTACTGGCCGAATGCGGTAGAGGTGGTACTGCAAGAATACAAAGATTATGAAGCGGGTGAACGCCGTCTTGCTGACCTTTTATCAGGTTATTTAGATCCTGAATCAGATGAAGAAATTCCTGAAGTTCTAGAAGAAGAAGCGGTTCTTGCTGAAGATGAGACTGACTCGAAAAAATCGACCAAAGATGTAAAACTGGACGATGATGAAGAGGAAGAAGAAGCAGATTCTGATGATGAATCAGAAGCAGATTCTGGTCCAGATCCTGAAATTGCTAAAGCGCGTTTTACTGAACTGGAAAATGCGTGGCTGAATACCAAAGCAACTATTGAAAAACATGGTCGTGACAGCAAACAGGCTGAAGAAGCTTTGCAGGCACTTGCAACTGTATTCATGATGTTCAAATTTACCCCGCGTCTATTTGATATCATTTCTGAAATGATTCGTGGTACCCATGATCAAATTCGTGGTGCAGAACGTGAAGTGATGCGTTATGCAGTACGTCGTGGCCGTATGGATCGCACCCAGTTCCGTACCAGCTTCCCGGGCCAAGAATCGAATCCAGCCTGGTTAGATGAGCAGATCGCAAAAACACCTGCAGACCAGAAAGCTTATCTGGAAAAAGTACGTCCAGACGTATTGGCCTTCCAGCAAAAAATTGCCGATATCGAGAAAGAGCTTGGCCTTGATGTAAAAGGCATTAAAGACATTGCCAAACGTATGGCCGTCGGTGAAGCCAAAGCACGTCGTGCCAAGAAAGAAATGGTTGAAGCGAACTTGCGTCTGGTAATTTCGATTGCGAAGAAATATACCAACCGTGGCTTGCAATTCCTGGATCTGATTCAGGAAGGTAACATCGGTCTGATGAAAGCCGTAGACAAGTTTGAATACCGTCGTGGTTATAAATTCTCGACTTATGCCACTTGGTGGATTCGTCAGGCAATCACACGTTCGATTGCGGATCAGGCACGTACCATTCGTATTCCGGTACACATGATTGAAACGATCAACAAGATCAACCGTGTATCTCGTCAGCTTCTACAGGAAATGGGGCGTGAACCGACGCCTGAAGAACTGGGCGAACGTCTGGAAATGGACGAAGTTAAAGTACGTAAAGTACTGAAAATCGCCAAAGAACCAATTTCGATGGAAACACCGATCGGTGATGATGAAGATTCACATCTGGGTGACTTCATTGAAGACAGCAACATCACTTCACCAATTGATGCGGCAACGTCTGAAGGCCTGAAAGAAGCGACACGTGAAGTTCTGGAAAACCTGACTGAACGTGAAGCCAAAGTCCTAAAAATGCGTTTTGGTATCGATATGCCGACCGACCATACTTTGGAAGAGGTGGGCAAACAGTTTGACGTAACACGTGAACGTATTCGTCAGATTGAAGCGAAAGCGCTGCGTAAACTTCGCCATCCATCGCGTTCAGAACACTTACGTTCATTCCTTGAGAATGATTAAGATTTGATGCTTATTCTGGAGACTTGAAATTTGATCATCAGTCTCCATTTAAGTAGCCAAGACAAACCCAAACGCCTGCATGATTGCAGGCGTTTCAAATCAGGGGGACTACCATGTTAGACCGTACACCATCTCGTGAACTTCAAGAACATCTTTGGGTTTTCCCTATGGATTATCCGATTAAACTGATTGGCCTTGCGGGCGATGAATTGCGTCATGCTGTCATTGATATTTTTCTAAAACATTTTCCAGATTTTGAAGGTGATAGCGTCAGTATTACGCCATCACGTACTGGAAAATACCATTCCATTACCGCACAACTGCGCTTTTTGGAACTGGAACAGGTTCATGCAGTATATGCAGATTTGGCCGCTTGCCCGCTAATTAAAACAGCACTGTAATCGAAAATACAAAAGACACGCTTCCGGGCGTGTTTTTTTTATGCCTATACAGCGCTAAGATACCCATGAAATATTGCTGATCTCACCCCTATTTCATGCCGAAATCATTATAATTATGACCAGTTTTTTATAATTACCAAGGACACTTCCTGTGACTGATGTGCTGCAAAAGCCCGAGCTGATCATTCGTCAATATCACGACCTCACACCTTATGAAGATCGTTTTCTGGAAATGAAAACATTTACGGAAACCCGTGATGAACATAGCCCGGATCAATTGTGGATTTTGCAACATCAGGATGTACTGACTCAAGGTCAGGCAGGCAAACCGGAACATATTTTAATACCAAGCAATATTCCGGTGATTCAGACCGATCGTGGTGGTCAGGTGACTTGGCATGGTCCCGGTCAATTGGTGGCTTACTTCATGTTTGACTTGAATCGTCTGGGCTGGAATGTGCGCACGCTGGTGTCTTATGCTGAAAACCTGATGATCGAATTGCTAAAAAAATATGGCATTAATGCCTATGCCAAACCGGATGCCCCCGGGGTTTACGTTGCTGAACGCAAAATTGGCTCACTTGGTTTTAAAATTCGCAAAGGCCGTAGCTATCATGGTTTGTCCCTAAATCTGGATTGTGACCTAAGCGGATTCAATACCATTAACCCTTGTGGCTATGCAGGACTGGAAATGGTACGCATGAGTGATTTGCTCGAACAACCGCCTCAATTCAGCCAGTTGTGCACTGAAATTATTGAAACTTTGCGTCACAGCGGGTACTTTAAGCAAGTAACTGTCGAGCAAAGATAAAGCCTTTGCATTTCAGCCCCAAATAAATTAGAGTATTTACTCTAAACCAATAATATTGAGATAGGGATCATCACGTGATTGCGACTAAATCCGTAAAACCCGCTTTGCAGCTTGCCTATGTCAAACTCATGATGGATGTGATTGGCCGAGGTCTGGTCATGGCAAGTCAGGTGGATGAAGAAATCAAACAGGAAGTGGCCCATTTTCCAGAAAATTTTACTCTTTCCATGAAAGTCTTTCCGCATGGCCCGGCCTTTGTGGCGCGGGTCACTGAGGATAAACAACTGGAACTGGTTAAAAATCTGGAAAAAGCACCTGATTTGATCATTACCTTTAAACATCTGCACCATGCCTTTTTGGTGTTTTCTTTTCAGGAAAGCACCTCACAGGCTTTTGCCCATGACCGTATGATTGCTGATGGCGATATTTCCAATGCCATTCGTCTGGTACGCTGCCTGAATAAAATGGAAGCACTAATTTTGCCAAAAATGGTGGCACAACTGGCAGTGAAAGAATATCCAAGCAATCTGAGCCTAAAAGAAAAACTAAGCGAAGCGAGCAGTATTTATCTGAAAATCGCTCAATCCTATTTGAAACGGAGTGTATAACATGGCTAAACCTTATTATGAATTTTTCTGTCCGGTCAAAGTGATTGCCGGTCATGCCGCGTTAGAACATATTCCGTTTGAACTTGCGACTTTGGGGGCCAAACGTCCGCTCATCATTACTGACAAAGGCGTCCGTGCCAACAATTTGCTGGCACCGATTGAAGCTGCATTTGAAATGGCGGATGCTGCAATTGTAGCGATTTTTGATGACGTCCCACCCGACTCTAGCTTGGGTACAGTACGCAGTGCAGCAAAACTGTATCGCGAAAATCATTGTGATGCGATCATTGCTGTGGGCGGTGGTTCAGTCATTGATACCTCTAAGGCAACCAATATTCTGGTATCGGAAGGCGGTGATGACCTGCTGAAATATTCGGGTGCACATAACTTGCCTAAACCGCTGAAACCGTTCTTTGTGATTCCAACCACATCTGGTACAGGTTCAGAAGTGACCATGGTCGCTGTCGTGTCGGACACTGAAAAGAACGTCAAAATGCCGTTCGCCTCTTATTATCTGATGCCGCATGCTGCGATTCTGGATCCCCGCATGACCCAGACCTTGCCGCCACATTTAACCGCCATGACCGCAATGGATGCTATGACCCATGCGGTCGAAGCTTATACCTGCATGGCAGCCAATCCGATTTCGGATGCTTATGCCACCGCCGCAGTCAAAAAGATCAGTACCCACCTATTTAATGTGCTGGATAACCCTTCCGATGCACAAGGCCGTCTGGAGCTGGCACAGGCATCGACCATGGCGGGAATTGCATTTTCCAACTCGATGGTTGGCATTGTGCATTCACTGGGGCACTCATTGGGTGCAGTGGTACACCTGCCGCATGGTTTATGCATGAACTTATTCCTGCCTTATGTGCTGGAATACAACAAAGAGGTCAATGGCGATAAAATCGCAGATCTGCTCCTGCCTTTGGCGGGTGCCGATATTTATGCACAAACGCCGGCGCATCTACGTGCTGACAAAACTATTGCAACGATTCTAACCATGCGTGACCGGATTTACAGTCTCACCAAATTACCACGCACATTACGTGAAACCGGTAAGATTTCTGAAGCCCAGCTCGATGAAGTGGCAGAGAAAGCCCTGAATGATGGTTCCATCATTTATAACCCGAAAGAAGCCACCCTAGAAGATTTAAAATCTATCTTAAAAAAGGCTTGGTAATTACTGAAAAATAAGCCAATATAGCCGAAATTCTAGCCTGATGTTTTTTTAAGCATCAGGCTTTTATCTTGCATAAGAAAAAATTCGATTTCTATTTTTGAATGGCACATTTTATGCAGGACAAAAGTCAAAAAAATAGCTAGCAAAAGCCGTTCTTTTCAAGTAGATTGGCGGACTTTTATAGAAAACTGTAGGGGGGATCGTTCGTCTCAAACGATCCTTATAAATATGACTGATCCTTGATCAACGATTAAGAGGATAACGCCGTTGACTAATATCTCTGGGACTCAATCGGCAGCTAAACTGCAAAAAACGCTGGGACTCTGGCACATCATTATTATTGGTTTAGCTTATATTCAACCCATGACCTTGTTTGATACATTTGGTCTGGTATCTGAAGAAAGTAACTTCCACGTTCCTACCTCTTACATTTTTGCACTGATTGCAATTTTGTTAACCTCCTTGAGTTATGGTCATATGATTCGTCGCTACCCTTCTTCGGGTTCGGCCTATACCTATGCGCAAAAATCCATCCACCCAAACGTAGGTTTCATGGTGGGTTGGTCATCCTTACTGGATTACCTGTTATCGCCAATGGTCAATATCATTCTGGCGGTGATTTATCTGGAAGCACTTTTCCCAGATATGAACCATTGGGTTTGGGTCATTGGTTTAACCGCCTTTATGACTGCGATCAACCTTCGCGGTGCGAGATTTGTTGCCAATTTCAACAGTATGATTGTATTCGTACAATTGGGCGTCATTGCATACTTCACCTGGATGGTTTACCAACTTTTGGAAGGTGGCGTAAATGCAGATGGCACACTGGTCGATGCAAAGTATCAACTGTGGAGTTTAGAGCCATTCTGGAATGAGTTTACTTCTGTTGCTGCCCTGATTACCGGTGCAACCTTACTGTGCTTCTCATTCACAGGTTTTGACTCTTTGAGTTCTCTGGCTGAAGAAACCAAAGATACTGAGAAAACCTTACCTAAAGCGATTTTCTTGACTGCATTATTGGCAGGTATCATCTTCATCATCAGTACTTACTTTATGCAGATCTTCTTCCCGAATGATCCAAAAACTTACTTTGAAGATATCGCTGCAACACAGCCGGATATTTTACAAGCTGTAGGTGGCGTGGCGTTTAAGACAGTCGTACTTTACTTCGCAATTGTGACAGTCATGGCTTCTGGTATTTCAGCACATGCGGGTGTATCACGTCTGATGTACGTGATGGGTCGTGATGGCGTAATCAACAAGAAGATCTTCGGTCATATTAGCCCGAAAAACTATACACCTTCATACAACATCTTAATCGCTGGTGCAGTGGCTTTAACTGCTGGCTTTATGGATCTTGATTTTGTGGTGTCGTTGATCAGCTTTGGTGCCTTAACTGCATTCAGTTTCGTTAACTTGTCGGTGATTTCACGTTATGCATTACGTGATGGTCGTACCAAGAGTGCTAAAGAGATCATGAACTTTGTCGTGGTTCCTTTACTTGGCTTCATTTCAGTCTTTGCTCTGTGGCTAGAAGTCGATGAAGCTTCGCTTAAATATGGTCTGATCTGGGCATTTGGCGGTATCTTGTACTTAGGTTATAAAACCAAAGGCTTCAAGCACCCTGCTCCTCAGCACAATGAATTTGACGATAAATAATATCGTTTTTCTTCAAATAAAAAAGGCGCTTCATGCGCCTTTTTTATGTCTGTCATGTTTTGATTTTACTAATGCAGATAGCAATCAAAACCCATCTGGGTATTGACCCGATTATTTTCATAACCCAGTTTCTCAATAAACAGACTGCGATTAGACAATAACTTTTGCTCTTCCGGACCTAAACGGGCTTTATTCTTGACGGCCAGTTGATACATTTCATCCACGACATCTTGAAAAATATCACAGACTTCCTCACGCTTGGCAGGCTTTAATTTACGCCCCCGCCAAGTCCATTGAAAATCATCTGAATTCAGGCTCTGCCCCCATTTTTCAATACGCGTATCTAAGCGTTTCTGCATGTTTAGCAAACCCTGCTGTATTTCTGCCTGAGTAATGGGCTGAACTTCCTTTGTTGCCGATGTGGCGGCACTGCCCTCTTCCGCACTCACGGAAGCCGCAATAGATCCAAGGCAACATGCGATGATAAGTTTTAATAGAGGCTTCAAGGCTGCACCTTTTGTTATATTTGATGAAGTTATAAACTCAAGCATACAATGAAGTGAAAAGCAGTTTATCTATTTGTTACACAAAATAAAAAAGCCACCCAAAGGTAGCTTTTAGAATTACTACAAATATCAGCTTAAAGCGTTTTAAAACCCTGCTGACGCCAAGCTTCATACACAATCACTGCTGTGGCATTCGATAGGTTCAAACTTCGGGAGTTCTCTGCCATCGGTAAACGAATCCAGTGCTTTTGCGGAAACATTAGACGAACATGTTCAGGCAGACCACGAGTTTCCGGCCCCATTAACAAGGCCACAGGACGGTTTAAATCCGAAGTATGCGGTGTTTCAGAACCTTTGGTGGTCAATGGATAGATTGCATCCAGACCAATGCCTTTACTTGCCAGATCAGCCAGACAGTCTTCGATATTTTCCCAAATCTGCATATTGGCATATTCGTGATAATCCAGACCGGCACGTTTCAGTTTTTTGTCATCCAGTTCAAAACCCAGCGGCTTGACCAGATGCAACTGTGCTCCGGTATTGGCACACAGACGAATGATATTGCCTGTATTTGCAGGAATTTCAGGCTCATATAAAACAACGTGGATCACAGCTTACTCACTTAATATATTTAATTCAGACACGACATTCGTCTTGCGCTTAGGCAAAGCAGTGCTTTGCTTATCCTCGCTCATGCCATTGTAATTGTTCACGTAAGCGTACAACTTCACCAATAATGGTCAAAGTCGGGGCTTGAATCTGATGTTCGGACACTTTGGATGCAATATCAGCAAGCGTTCCTACTACAACTTTCTGTTCAGGCGTCGTACCTTTAGAAACCAAGGCCACTGGCATGTCGGCTCGTTGACCATGAGCGATTAATTCTGCACAGATTTTCTCCAGTCCCACCAACCCCATATAGAGCACTAAGGTCTGGTTTTCATAGACCAACTCACTCCAAGGCAATTCGGGTGAACCTTCTTTTAAGTGACCTGTCAGAAAACGTACACTTTGCGCATAATCACGATGGGTTAATGGAATACCGGCATAGGCTGAACAGCCTGAAGCTGCGGTAATCCCTGGAACCACTTGAAAAGTGATACCTGCCGCAAAAAGTTCTTCAATCTCTTCACCGCCACGCCCGAAGATAAATGGATCACCGCCTTTCAGACGACAAACCCGCTTTCCTTCACTGGCATATTTCACCAACAAGGCATTAATCCCATCTTGCGGAACTGCATGATTGGAACGTGCCTTACCGACATAGATCTTTTCCGCATCGCGGCGGCACAGCTCCATAATTGGCGCTGAAACCAGTCGGTCGTAAATGACCACGTCGGCTTGCTGCATTAAACGCAAGGCTTTTAAGGTCAACAATTCTGGATCACCCGGACCCGCACCGACCAAGTAGACTTCACCTTTCGGCTGTTGCCATTCCTGTAAGGCCTGCTCAATCAGGCGATCTGCTTCCGCGATATTGTCGTTGAACACCTGTTCTTTTAGCGAACTGGCATATAAATCTTCCCAGAAAATACGGCGTTCATCCGGATTGACAATTTTAGCCTTAACCGCACTGCGCCATTTTCCTGAAAATTCAGCCAGCTTGCCCATTCCATGCGGAATAGTCGTTTCCAGTTGGGTACGGATCTGACGCGATAATACCGGCGACGTGCCATTCGATGCCACCGAAATCACCAAAGGCGAACGGTCAATAATCGCAGGAACCATAAACCGGCAATGCGGTGGATCATCAACGCTATTGACCAAGACATTTTCCGCTTCACACAGTTCAAAGACCTGACGATTGGTCTCGGCATCATCAGTCGCCGCAATCACTAGTCGATATGGATGTAACGCAACTTCAGGATGAAAAGCCGCCTGCACATATTGTCCTTGGCTATTTTGCACAATTCGCAGCAGACTTTCTTCAATTTCAGGCGCAATCACATGAATGACTGCACCTGCTTTTTGAAGTAAAAGTGCTTTACGGTATGCAATATGTCCACCACCGACAATCAGACAAGGTTGCTGTTGCAACTTTAACGAGATTGGAAAAA
The DNA here is from genome assembly GCF_056724605.1 of Prolinoborus fasciculus. The sequence continues at coordinate 12,700 of NZ_JBWZQN010000038.1, forward strand.
TATCCACGAACTACCTCAAAATTTTAAATCTGTCTATGCAATTTTCATGCACATTTAGGGATGCAGAGATCGACAATTAGTCGATATAAGTCGCACCACCCATATATGGACGTAATACTTCAGGAATCTCAATCGAGCCATCAGCGCGTTGATAGTTTTCCATCACTGCAAGTAAAGTACGACCCACGGCCAGACCTGAACCATTCAAGGTATGTACAAATTCAGTTTTCTTCTGATCAGCCCGGTAACGCGCTTTCATACGACGCGCCTGGAAATCACCCATGTTTGAACAAGATGAAATTTCACGGTAAGTATTTTGGCTTGGTACCCAAACTTCCAAGTCATAAGTCTTGGTCGCACCAAAACCCATGTCACCACCACAAAGTAAAATTTTACGATATGGAAGTCCGAGTGCTTGCAAAATGCCTTCAGCATGGCCAGTCAATTCTTCAAGCACTTGCATCGAAGTTTCAGGTTTTACAATCTGAACCATTTCGACTTTGTCGAATTGGTGCTGACGGATCAAACCGCGGGTATCACGACCATAAGAACCTGCTTCACTACGGAAACATGGCGTGTGCGCTGCATATTTCAGTGGCAGACGGTCTGCATCAATAATTTCATCACGTACGAAATTCGTCACTGGCACTTCAGCAGTTGGAATCAGATAAAACTCTTTTTCGCCCTGCAGCTTAAACAGATCTTCTTCAAATTTAGGCAGCTGACCAGTCCCACGCAATGAATCTGCATTGACCAGATAAGGCACATAGGCTTCGGTATAACCATTTTGATCAGTATGCGTATTTAGCATGAACTGGGTAATGGCACGTTGTAAACGCGCCAATGGACCTTTCAATACACTGAAGCGTGAACCAGTTAATTTGGTCGCGGTTTCAAATTCAAGACCGCCCATCATTTCGCCCAGATCCGTATGGTCTTTGATTTCGAAATCAAATTCACGTGGTGTACCCCATTTCAGGATTTCCACGTTATCGCTTTCGTCTTTACCTTCAGGCACAGCTTCATCTGGCAAGTTTGGAATAGATAATAATTTTTCTTCAAGCTCAGCTTGCAGTTCAGCCAGTGCTGCTTCAGCCGCTTTGATTTCATCACCAATCGCAGACATGCGAGTCATGATTTCAGATGCGTCGCCACCTGCTTTTTTAATTTGACCGACTTGTTTGGCACCGGCATTACGTTCAGCTTGCAGTGTTTCTGTCTTGGACTGAATCTCTTTACGGCGTGCTTCTAGGGATGCCCACTCTTCAACATTGAGTTGAACACCACGTTTTGCCAAGGCTACATTTACAGCCTCAATATTATTTCTGAGTAATTTCGGGTCGATCATAATCAATCTTTGCAGAAGAAAAAAACTGGCTATAGTGTAAGCTCTTAGCATTAAAAAATACAGTGACCAAGACCACGGCTGCGTCCTATTAGCACAATATTTAGGAAGCTGTCTGCTGCAAAATGGCTAAATATTCAGGGCGAATCACTTCATTTAAATCCGCATATGACACTTTTAATTCAGGCATTCCTGCTGCTGCCGGAGCTAGTTCGCCTGCCGGATACACCATCACCAGACCTGTTGTATCAAAATAATAGTTATCACTCAATTTTAACTGCTGTTGTTGAATACCCTGCGTATTCAGCCATTGAGTATTGGTTCGATACATCGCATTCAGCAGTTTCTGCTCACCGCCATTTAATAAAAGTTGAGACAAAGCCAAACGTTTGTTCTGTTTTAGATCAAAATTGATATATTCCACATGTTTCAGAGAAGCATTTTTATTCCTTGCCAGATTGGAACTTTTTAAAGCAAAAGTCGCCAGATGGGCACGCTGACCGACAAATTCCGCTTTGATAAAGCGCTGATCCAGATAATGCGGTTCATCGGCTTTTTTAGGATTTTTCTGGGTAACTTTGGTGAATGCAACAGGTTCGGTATGCTGAATGCGCTCAATAAAATATTGATTAATCCAGTCAATATTGCTGTCCACCGTTTGTAGATCAAAGCGTACACAACCTTCTATTTCACATACCACTTTGGCTGCCCCTTTCACAGGAACGGTCTTGCCTTCAATCTGCACAACCCGATCTGTTTGCGCCAGCGTTGCCACTGAGCTAGATTGAGGCTGACAACCCAACATACCTACAGTGAGTAATAAAACAGCGTAAATTTCAGCAGTTTTAAATAGATTAATCTTCATCCTGAGCTCCCAAAATTTTGCAATTTCATTGACTCGACTTTTATTTATTCTAAGACGCTCTCCTGTCTAGATATAGCTGAACCTTGTAGCCTGTCCAAAACAATCCTGATGATCGGCAATAAAAAAGCAACCTCGAAAGGTTGCTTTTTTTATCTGGTTCATATTGATGCTTATTGATCAATGATGTCCGTACCTTTTGGTGGGGTAAAGTTAAAGGTAGAGGCTGGAATACTGCTATTTACTTTTACATTGCTAAATTTGATATTGGTGGTTTGTCCCAATGAATCCTGCAAGATCATCAAGCTTGGTGCTTTGTTTGCGCCAAAGCTAATGGTTAGGCTTTCAAACACACCATCGGTATTTTTAGGATACAGCGTGTAATAGGTTTTGCCTTTATTTGGCTGAATCACCCGGTAAGACTGCATAATCTGACTGGTGTTCCCTGACAGCAATAACGCCGGCGTATTGGCAACTTGCTCATCTAAGCTTTGACGAACGGCTTGCTGCAAGTCCGGATCATAAATCCATACGGTTTTACCCGTTGTTGCAATGACTTGCTTCGACGGTGCGGTCGTTTCCCAATAGAATTTACCCGGACGCGCGACTTTCATCACCCCTTTAAAGGTTTGGTTCATATGTTGTGCAGTCAAACCTTTTTTCTGGGTTGCTCTCGGATTGGTTACCTTGGTGCTTTGCTCGAAATTTGCAGTCATGCTACGCACATGATTGAGCTGTTTGACCAGACTGGCTGTTGCCTGTTGCTCCGAAGCTGCCACAGGTGCAGCAAACACGGTTGTACTCATCACCGGTGCTAAAGTCACTGCACCCAGAGCCATAGCACAGACGGTTTTACGAAGCATATTCATAATTTCACCTTTATATTTAGCGTGATCGCAATTTATTTGATAGCTCATCTTAAACGAAAATTAAAAGCTAAAATGATAGAAAATAAGAACTTTTGTATTGTTATTAATTCGAAATCGGTTTTTTTGTTCATCATCATGAAGATTTCAGGACAATTTTTACATGATTGAATGTCGATTAATCTAAACATTAATTTTCAAGCATAAAAAAACCCACAGTAACCGTGGGCTTTTTTCTATCTTAGCGGATTACGCGTCAACAGATACGTAGCGACGGCCAAATTGACCTTTCACTTCGAATTTTACTACGCCATCAGCAGTAGCAAATAATGTATGGTCACGACCCATACCAACGTTTTGACCAGCGTGGAATTCAGTACCACGTTGACGAACGATGATGTTACCTGCAGTTACAGTTTGACCACCGTAAACTTTAACACCTAACATCTTAGGATTCGAATCACGACCGTTCTTAGTCGAACCACCGGCTTTTTTAGTTGCCATGTCTATTTACTCCTCGTAATTAGCCTGAAATAGCTGTAATTTTCAACTCAGTGAACCATTGACGGTGACCTTGTTGTTTACGGTAGTGTTTACGACGACGCATTTTGATGATGCGGATTTTGTCGTGACGACCATGGCTAACTACTTCAGCAGTTACAGTAGCACCAGCAACAACTGGAGCACCGATTTGAATGCTTTCACCGTTAACAAGCATCAATACGTCATCAAACGTAATAGTCGCGCCAGTTTCAGCTTTCAATAATTCTACTTTAAGGGTTTCACCCTCAACTACACGGTGCTGTTTACCACCGCTTTGGATTACTGCGTACATAATGTACTCCAAACAAGCCCGTGTCGTCGTGCCGATAAAGGAATATATCGAACTTAAGACGTACGCCACTGGGGGATATCTAAGGGCGAGGATTTTAAGGGATATTCAAAAAAACAACAAGCCATTTTACTGAAATAATAATGAGCAGGATGCGCTAATTATTTAACTATTAAATAATTTCTATCAAATCAAATACTCAAGATATATTCAGCAACAAAATAATACAGCAGAAATCCGGCCAGTTTGATTAATATACTCAGCCTGACGAATAGGGCGACGCCCCTGACCTTTCCTGATTTTTATGGCTCGAAATATGGATCGAATCTACATAAGATCTATAAAAAGCTGATTTTTAGTGGAGTTTATGCATTTCTTAGGTTTCACTCATGTTATAAATTGTTAAACTACGCCCAGCGATTTACCAGACTAGAGGTTTTCTTTCACATGACCATCGACTTTAAGCAAGATATTCTCGCTCCTGTTGCTAACGACTTTGCTGCGATGGACACATTCATTAATGAAGGAATTACCTCAAAAGTTGCATTAGTGATGGCCGTCAGCAAACATGTGGTAGAAGCGGGTGGCAAACGTATGCGCCCGATTATGTGCCTTTTGGCCGCCAAGGCGTGTGGTGCTGAAAATTTAGAACCGCACCGCAAACTGGCTGCAATCATTGAGATGCTGCATACCGCAACACTGGTGCATGATGATGTAGTAGATGAATCCGGTCTGCGTCGCGGCCGCCCGACGGCCAATGCGACCTGGAATAACCAGACTGCGGTTTTGGTGGGTGACTTTCTGATTTCACGTGCTTTTGATTTGCTGGTCGATCTGAACAACATGGTGTTGCTCAAAGATTTTTCGACCGGTACCTGTGAAATTGCTGAAGGTGAAGTGCTGCAACTGCAATCCCAGCATCAGCCGGAAACCACTGAAGCGACTTATTTGAATATTATTCATGGCAAAACCTCGCGCCTGTTTGAACTGGCCACCGAAGGTGCTGCTATTTTGTCGGATAAAGATGAATTCCGTCAGCCTTTAAAAACCTTTGCCGGACATTTCGGCAATGCTTTCCAGATTATTGATGACATTTTAGATTACACCTCCGATGCGGACACGCTCGGCAAAAATATTGGTGATGATCTCATGGAAGGTAAACCGACCCTGCCATTGATTGCGGCACTGAAAAACACCACCGGTGAGCAACATGAAATCATCCGTCGCAGTATTGCGACTGGCGGTACGGAACATCTGGAACAGGTCATTCAAATTGTCAATGAATCTGGTGCGCTGGATTATTGCCGTCAACGTGCTACAGAAGAAACTGAAATTGCAATTGATGCCTTACAGGCATTACCTGACTCCGAATATCGTCAGGCCCTGATTAATCTGGCCAAACTGGCCCTACACCGAATTCAGTAACTTTTAAACTCGCCTATGCATATTAATTTTCTAGATCTTTTTCAAAACATGCAACACCAGCTTGAACAACCTCGGGCGGTGCTGGATGAAAATCTTCTGATTGAACTGGTTGAAAGAATCAGACCTGAAGACAGCAGAAATACCGAAGAGATCAAAGCGAAATTCAATGCATTTATCCGGGCTTTATTACTCACCCCGAATGCGGTTGCCACGCTTCAAACCTTTACCCTGCGGATCATTAACCGCTATAAACAGACCGGTCTGTTTTCCGATACCGGCATTTTGTCTCTAGATGGATTCTGGAACCAGCTAAACCAGCGCCTTGGTGCACATGTCTTGCCGCTGATTCCCGACCATCAGCAACTCCAGGAATTATTCCGCAAGGTTTTTTATCAGCGTACCGATAAATACTGGCTGGATTATTTTGATGAAGATGACTGGCAACGTTTATTTTCAGTCCTGAATCAGGGACATTCCAATCAGCCTGAAAAAACCCGAATTAAAGACCAACTGATCAAGGCATTGACCATTTTGTCTTACCGGATCAGTGGTATTGGTCTGCACCCTGAATTTATTAATGCCCAGCCTGAACTGATGGAATATGAATCTCCTTTTCTGGTACAGAATCGTGAGATTAACGAGTTTATTCAGGAATATAAAAAACGTTACAACACAGTCACCCTAGTCGATTCGATTACCCCACCGGATGCCTCACAAGCACTGGTGATGCTGGAACAATGTCATGATGTCGTGGCCAAGATTCGCCGTTCTACCAAGCGGACTGGCGTCAGTGTCAGCCTGACCTATATGCTGGCACTGCTAGAACAGTGTCTGGAACGGGTTGAGATTCTGCTGAATATGGTCATGGATGACGATGATCTGCGTTATCAATCCATTGGCCTATTTATGGCGGACATTACTGAAGCAATTTATAGCGAACGCAGTGTGCGGGCCCTGCTGGCCACCAATAGTGAACTTTTGGCTTTACAGGTCACTGAAAATGCCAGCAAGACCGGTGAGCATTATGTGAGTACCGACAAGCAAGGCTTTCTGGCCATGTATAAATCGGCTGCAGGTGCTGGTGCCATCATCGCGACAATGGCCACCTTAAAAGTTCTGATGACACGCCTCACCATGGCTCCGTTAATGCAGGCTTTTAGCTACAGCATGAACTATTCGCTAGGCTTTATGCTGATTCATGTCCTGCATTTTACCGTAGCGACCAAACAACCGGCGATGACTGCTGCCGCACTGGCGGCTACTGTACAGCAGCGTAAAGGCTCGAAAATGGCTCAAATTGCCGAGCTGGCCGCGCTGATTGTAAATATCATCCGCACCCAGTTTGTCGCCATTTTGGGCAATATTTCGATTGCAATTCCCGTAGCAGCATTGATTACCCTGCTGTGGGATTTTGCGCTGCATGAACCTTTAATGAATCATGCCAAGGCTGCCAAAACCCTGCATGACCTGAATCCTTTTACTTCGTTGGCAATTCCGCATGCAGCGATTGCCGGGGTATGTCTGTTCCTGTCCGGATTATTGGCCGGTTATTTTGACAATATGGCCGTTTATCGCAAAGTCGGTCCGCGCCTGAAAGCCCATGTGCGGTTATCGCAGCTGATGGGGCAAGAGCGTCTTTACCGTTTTGCTGACTATATCGAACGTAATTTGGGTGCACTGGCGGGTAATTTTATTTTTGGGATCATGCTCGGCAGTATGGGCACCATTGGTTTTATTCTCGGTCTGCCACTGGATATTCGCCATATCGCCTTTGCCTCTGCCAACTTTATTCAGGGTCTAATTACGATCAATGGTCCCGATATCGGCTTGATCGTAGTGTCTTTTCTGGGTGTGTTACTCATTGGCCTGACCAACTTGTTTGTCAGTTTCACTCTGACGATTATTGTAGCCTTACGCGCACGCCGGGTGCGTTTTGAACAGTGGAAACCTTTGGCAAAACTGGTCATGACGCACTTCCTGACTCGACCTAGTGATTTCTTCTGGCCACCCAAGCAAAGCATTGAAATTGACGAAAATCATACATCGACAAAAACCCAAAACTGAGATAATTACAGTATATTTAGCAACAAATTCCTTACGAAAAAAATGTAATTCGCATAAAATACGCACACTTGAAAAAAAGTGTACTGACAAGTACACTTTGGTTCAGACAATTGGCCGATCTGCGAACGGTTAAAAGGACAAGGATTTTTGGCATGCATTACTTGTTACTTTTTGTCGGTATTTTATTTTTAATTTTCAGTGTGTTCATCCTGAATATTCCCGCTTTAAACGAGCTCGACTTGCAAGCTGTGGAATGGATGAGTCTGTATCGCACCGAGTTTTGGAATCAAATTACTCAGTCCTTATCCCTAATAGGTGGCATGCCATTTGTATTATTTTTATCCACACTATGGTGTATTGCATTGCTGTGGTATAAAAAGTATACAAACGCAATTTTTATATGTATCGGAATTATCGGAGGAATTCTCCTAGCTTGGCTGTTGAAATTTACGATTGCCCGACCCCGACCACCAGAATCCTTGCATCTGGTTGAAAGCTTTGGAAGTTCCTTTCCAAGTGCCCATAGTCTCTATGCGGCCTGTCTGGCGTGTCTGGCAATTTACATCCATCGGCAACATTCCCGTTATACCCTCACTGTGATTGGTGCAGTGGTATGGATGTTGATGATGGGGATCTCAAGAGTTTATCTGGGTGTACATTTTCCTTCAGATGTCATATCCGGCTGGAGTATCAGTTTTATTTGGATTTCGTTGTGGTATATGGTCTGGATCAGATATTGCGCGGCTCACAAATAAGAAAATTTAGATATAAATCTAATTAGAGGTGGAATAATGATGTCTGCAAAGCTTTGGGCACCTGCCCTGACTGCTTGCGCAATGGCAACAAGTCTTGCACTTGTTGGTTGTAGCAAAGATCCTAAAGAGGGCCAGCAAGCTGGTGCTCAACAACAAATGCCACCGACTGAAGTCGGTGTTCTTGTTGCACAACCGCAAAGTGTAGAGCAGTCTGTAGAGCTCTCAGGTCGTACAACAGCATTTGAAATTTCAGACGTACGTCCACAAGCCAGTGGCGTGGTGCTTAAACGCTTGTTCACGGAAGGCAGCTATGTGCGTGAAGGTCAGGCCTTATATGAAATCGATTCAAGCACCAACCGCACTACAGTAGACAATGCCCGTGCAGCGATTGCCCGTGCTGAAGCCAATCTGGGCGTATTGCGTGTGAAGGAAGGCCGTTACCGTCAACTGGTCGGTACCAATGCCATTTCCAAACAGGAATATGATGACATCGCGGCACAGGTCAAACTGGCTGAAGCTGATTTGAATGCCAATCGCGCAACTTTGCGTAATGCAGAAATCAACCTGGGCTATTCGACTGTACGCGCGCCGATTTCAGGCCAGACCAACCGTTCGTCTGTGACGGCGGGTGCTTTGGTAACAGCGAATCAGCCAGAGCCATTGGTAACGATTCAGCGTCTAGATCCAATCTATGTAGATATCAACCAGTCAAGTGCCGAGCTTTTACGTTTACGTCAACAGCTTAATCAAGGCAGCTTGAACAGCTCTAACAATACCAAAGTCAAGTTAAAGCTTGAAGATGGCAGTATCTACCCGGTTGAAGGCCGTCTTGCATTCTCTGATGCTAGCGTGAACCCGGAAACAGGTACCGTGACTTTACGTGCGGTATTCCCGAACAAAAATCATCTGCTTCTTCCAGGTATGTTTGCCACTGCGCAAATCGTACAGGGTGAAGTACCGAATGCTTTCCTGATTCCGCAAGCAGCTTTGACTCGTACCCCAACAGGTCAGGCAATGGCGATGCTGGTCGGTGCTGACAATAAAGTGACGCCACGTCCAGTGACTACCGTTGGTTCTCAAGGCAGCAACTGGATTGTGACTGAAGGTCTGAATCCAGGCGATAAAGTGATTGTAGATGGTATTGCGAAAGTAAAACCGGAACAACAGGTCGTGGCTAAACCTTACCAGCCTCAAGCTGCTGCACCACAGGGTGCTGCACAACCTGCTGCCCAACAACCAGGTGCAGCGCAAAAAGCGGATGATGCAAAAGAACAATCTGAACAAAAACCTGCTGCTAAAGCATAAGGAGTAAGGTTTATGGCTCAATTCTTTATTCATCGTCCTATCTTTGCCTGGGTGATTGCACTGGTCATCATGCTGGCAGGTATTTTGACCCTGACCAAAATGCCGATTGCCCAGTATCCAACCATTGCACCGCCTACAGTCACGATTTCTGCGACTTATCCAGGTGCATCTGCTGAAACGGTCGAAAATACTGTAACCCAGATCATCGAGCAGCAAATGAATGGTCTGGATGGACTGCGTTATATCTCATCTAACAGTGCGGGTAACGGTTCTTCGTCTATTTCCTTGAACTTTGAACAAGGTGTCGATCCTGATATCGCACAGGTTCAGGTCCAGAACAAATTACAGTCTGCGACTGCACTTCTTCCTGAAGATGTACAGCGTCAGGGTGTGCGTGTTACCAAATCAGGCGCCAGCTTCCTGCAGGTATTGGCTTTCTATTCACCTGATGGCAGCATGACCGCCGATGATATCAAAGACTATGTAAATTCGAACATTTCTGAACCTTTAAGCCGTGTGGCTGGGGTGGGTGAAGTTCAGGTCTTTGGTGGTTCTTATGCTATGCGAATCTGGCTTGATCCAGCCAAAATGGCGAGCCTGCAAGTCACGCCAAGTGATATTGCGACTGCCATCCGTACCCAGAATGCTCAGGTCGCTGTGGGTCAACTCGGTGGTGCACCCGCTGTTGAAGGACAAGTCCTGAATGCGACTGTCACTGCACAAAGCCTGCTGCAAACTCCAGAACAGTTCAGCAATATCTTCCTGAAAAACACCACTTCGGGCGCGCAAGTCCGTCTGGGTGATGTTGCACGGGTTGAACTTGGTGCAGATAATTATCAGTTTGATTCGAAGTTTAACGGTAAACCAGCTGGTGGTGTGGCAATTAAACTTGCCACTGGTGCTAATGCGCTTGATACAGCCCAAGCAGTAGAAGAACGCTTAGAGCAGTTACGTCCGAACTATCCGCAAGGCATGGTCGACCAACTGGCTTTTGACACCACGCCATTTATTGAACTGTCAATCAAGAGTGTAGTTAAAACGCTAATCGAAGCAATTATTCTAGTGTTCCTGGTCATGTTCCTGTTCCTGCAGAACTGGCGTGCTACCATTATTCCAACCATGGCAGTTCCAGTCGTGGTATTGGGTACCTTTGCCGTGATTAATGTCTTCGGCTTCTCGATTAATACCCTAACCATGTTTGCCATGGTACTGGCGATTGGTCTTCTGGTCGATGACGCGATTGTTGTGGTCGAGAACGTCGAACGGGTCATGGTGGAAGAGCATCTGGATCCGGTTTCTGCAACTGAAAAGTCGATGAAACAGATTTCTGGTGCACTGATTGGTATTACCTCGGTGCTATCGGCAGTATTCGTTCCAATGGCTTTCTTCGGTGGAACCACCGGGGTTATTTATCGTCAGTTCTCGATTACGCTGGTCACAGCAATGGTCTTGTCGCTGATAGTGGCATTAACCTTTACCCCTGCCCTATGTGCGACCCTGCTGAAACAGCATGATCCGAACAAGCCGCAAAGTAATGGTATATTTGCGCGTTTCTTCCGCTGGTTTAATAGCAGTTTTGACAAGGTTTCTGTGAAATATCAGGGCGGCGTCAACCGTATGACTCATAGCAAGATTTTCTCAGGCGTGGTGTATGCCGTGGTACTGGGTATTATTGTGCTGTTGTTCCAGAAACTGCCTTCTTCTTTCCTACCGGATGAAGACCAGGGCGTGGTCATGACGCTGGTTCAGTTACCGCCAAATGCAACCTTGGAACGTACCGACAAAGTGGTCAGCACCATGACCAACTATTTCTTGGAAAACGAGAAAGAGCATGTAGAATCCGTCTTTAGTGTGGCAGGTTTCTCCTTCACGGGTGTGGGACAAAATGCAGGTCTGGCTTTCATTAAGTTGAAAGACTGGTCAGAGCGTCACAGTCCGGAATCTCAAATCGGTGCCATTATTCAACGTGGTATGGCGCTGAACATGATTGTCAAAGATGCGTCTTACATCATGCCACTGCAATTACCTGCAATGCCTGAACTGGGTGTGTCGGCTGGCTTTAACTTACAGCTCAAAGCTGCAAGTGGTCAAAGTCATGATCAGCTCCTGGCAGCACGTAATACGATTCTCGGTCTAGCAGCACAAGACTCGCGTCTGGCTGGTGTACGTCCGAATGGTCAGGAAGATACTCCTCAGTACCGTGTCATTGTGGATCATGCGCAAGCAGGTGCACTGGGTGTCAGCGTTGCCGAAATTAACAGCACCATGGGTATTGCTTGGGGCGGTTCATATATCAATGATTTCATTGATCGTGGTCGTGTCAAGAAAGTCTATGTTCAGGGTGAAGCTGGCTCGCGGATGATGCCGGAAGATCTGGACCAATGGTATGTGCGTAATAATCGTGGTGAAATGGTGCCATTCTCGGCATTTGCCACAGGCGAATGGACCTACGGTTCTCCACGTCTTGAGCGTTATAACGGCGTATCGTCCATGAACATTCAAGGTACACCTGCTCCGGGTATCAGCTCGGGCGATGCAATGGTGGCCATGGAAGAAATTGTGGCGAAGTTACCAGAAATGGGCTTGCAAGGTTTCGACTTCGAATGGACAGGTCTATCTTTGGAAGAGCGTGAATCTGGTGCACAGGCGCCGTTCCTGTATGCCTTGTCACTGCTGATTGTCTTCCTGTGTCTGGCAGCCCTGTATGAAAGCTGGTCGATTCCGTTCTCGGTTCTACTGGTGGTGCCATTGGGTATTGTGGGTGCATTATTACTCACCTTTGGTGGAATGGTGCTGCTGCAAAACCCGAACCTGTCGAATAACATTTACTTCCAGGTGGCGATTATTGCGGTAATTGGTCTTTCTGCGAAAAACGCGATCTTGATTGTCGAGTTTGCGAAAGAATTGCAGGAACAAGGTGAAGAGTTATTTGAAGCGACCTTGCATGCGGCAAAAATGCGTTTACGTCCAATTATCATGACCACATTGGCCTTTGGTTTTGGTGTATTACCGCTTGCTCTGGCTTCAGGTGCGGGTGCAGGTAGCCAGCACTCAGTCGGTTATGGTGTACTTGGCGGCGTGATCAGCTCGACCTTGTTAGGTATCTTCTTTATCCCGGTATTCTACGTGTGGATTCGAAGTGTCTTTAAATACAAACCAAAACAACAAAATCAGGAGTATAAGTCGTAATGCAAAATGTATGGTCTATTACAGGTCGTAGCATTGCGGTATCTGCCCTTGCGCTTGCTTTGACGGCCTGTCAAAGCATGCGTAGTCCAGAGCCGGTTGCGCAGGCAGATATCCCGAGCAGCTATACCAATGCGTCTGGTACTTCTGTAGCAGAACAAGGTTATAAAAACTTTTTTGCTGATCAGCGCCTGTTACAAGTGCTGGATCTGGCATTAAACAATAACCGTGATTTGCGTATTGCTGCCCTCAATATTCAACGAGCTCAGCAACAGTATCAAATTACTGAAAACAACCAGTTACCGACGATTGGTGCCAGTGGTAGCGTATTGCGCCAGGACACCATGAATTCGCAGAATCGTGGTGCAGTGACAACTTATAATGTCGGACTGGGTGTAACTGCGTATGAACTGGATTTTTGGGGACGTGTCCGCAGCTTGCGTGATAATGCGCTGGATAGTTTCCTGGCGACCCAAAGTGCTCGAGATGCGACGCAAATTGCCTTAATTGGTCAGGTGTCTCAGGCTTGGCTCAGCTACTCGTTTGCCAATGCCAATCTGGCTTTGGCTGAGCAAACGCTGAAAGCTCAGCTTGAATCTTTTAATCTGAACAAAAAACGTTTTGATGTCGGGATCGACAGCGAGCTTCCAGTGCGTCAGGCGCAAATTTCGGTTGAAACAGCACGTAATGATGTTGCGAATTACCGGACTCATGTGGCACAGGCACAAAACCTGTTAAACCTGCTGGTCGGTCAGCAAGTGCCTGCGAATTTATTACCAGCACAACGCGTGACCCGCATCACTTCCAATACTGCATTGGGTTCAGGCTTGCCAAGTGATCTATTGATCAACCGTCCAGATGTTCGTGCAGCAGAATACCGCCTGTCTGCGGCAGGTGCCAATATTGCGGCAGCACGTGCACGTCTGTTCCCGACGATTAGTCTGACCGGTTCAGCAGGTTATGCCTCTACTGATTTAGGCGACCTGTTTAAATCAGGTAGTTTTGCCTGGTCATTTGGTCCGAGTCTGGATATTCCAATTTTTGATTGGGGTACCCGTCAGGCCAATATCCGTATTTCTGAAACCGATCAGCAAATTGCCTTGTCAGATTACGAAAAGTCGATTCAGACTGCTTTCCGTGAAGTGAATGATGCCTTGGCAGTACGTCAGAATATTGGTGATCGTCTGGCAGCTCAGCGCCGTCTGGTCGAAGCAACCAACACCACCTATCGCTTGTCTCAGGCACGTTTCCGCGCCGGAATTGACAGCTATCTGACGGTACTGGATGCACAGCGTGCGTCTTATGCAGCAGAACAAGGTTTGTTATTGCTTGAACAGGCCAATCTGAACAATCAGGTTGAAGTCTACAAAACCCTGGGTGGCGGCTTGAAAGTCAACACGACGGATACCTTGCCGAATACCCCGTCTGTGTCTGAACAGCGCCGTGCGGCAGAACAACCAGCGCAATAAATTCCAGACAGATCAGGAAAAGCTCACTTCGGTGGGCTTTTTTTTATTGCATTTTCGAGGCAGTTTTCCTATTGTCATAGACCAGCGATTTATTTAGAAAACATGCACATGTTACTTAGCAATCTGGAATCTGTACCGGGACATACCATTCGCCAGCAAATTGATGTGGTGTATGGCAGTACCGTACGCAGCAAACATGTCGGACGTGACTTACTGGCCGGCCTGAAAAATATTGTCGGTGGTGAGCTTACCGCCTATACCGAACTGCTGGAAGAATCACGACAGGAAGCCATGAACCGCATGATTGAAAAAGCCCGTACTATGGGGGCTAATGCGATTGTCGGCATTCGTTTCTCGACCTCCAATATCGCCCAAGGTGCTTCTGAACTCTTTGTTTATGGAACAGCCGTAGTCGTTGATCCGATCATGCCAAAATTGCCCGACCCTTTTCCGCAGGAAGATTAAAGCATGGATGGTTTAATTCTCCAGATCATCATTTTTGCCATTCTGTTTAGTGTCGGTTTCGGTTTTGGACGTTATAACGAACGTAAACATTTTCGTTATCTGGATGAACAGGAACAACGTCTGGCATATATCCGGGTGAATAATAGCCGCTTCGCTGTGTCTGAATATTCCGGACAGATGATCAGCAGCAATGTGGTCATTTCCCATGATTATTTTAAATATGCGATTGCCAATGTACAGAATATGCTCGGTGGCCGTCTGACCAGCTATGAAAGTGTCGTAGAACGCGCACGACGTGAAGCAATTGTACGTTTAAAACTCGAAGCCGAAAAAATCGGGGCGACTCAGATTATGGGCATTCGGCTCAGCACCACTGAACTCGGTATGCAAGGTGGCATGGTGGAAGTCTTTGCTTATGGCACTGCAATCCAACAACCTGCTCAATCGATCTAAACCTCGGTTCAGAAAAAAATTTATTGAGATGATCACGCCTGCTGCGCGATCCGCGCAGTCAAATCAGTTCGACACCTTTAGGATGAAATGTCGTAGAGGAAATAACTGAGGCTGATACTCAGGCCGTTGCAATCTTCTTTATTGCAAACGGTTCTCTGCTAGGATCTTGAGAAGTCAGCAAAACAAATATAAATGGCATGATGCAGCTTCTTCAATCTATAAAAACGGCACTTCAATCCCGTCTGTATTTCTTTATTATTTTCCCAGCCATCATTGGATTTTATCTGGTTTTACAGACAGTCACCCCTTTGAGCTGGTCAAGCTGCCTCTTGATCAGCTGGAATATCGCGATTTACGCTTATTTATTATTGACCATAAAAAAACTCTGGCGTATTGATCATGCTCATATTCTGCAACGCGCCATGCAACAGGATGCCAGCAAATGGATCATTCTGTTTCTGGTGATCATCACCCTGATCATGTGTTTTATAGCGATTATTATTGAAATTAATCATTTACCCAAAGACACTACCATCCGAACCGGCCATTTAATCTTGTCAGTTCTGACCATTATTTCAGCCTGGTTCTTGATGCATACGATTTTTGCAATTCATTATGCGCATGACTTTTATTTGGCGCTCGACAAACAGCAACAAGGCGGACTGGATTTTCCAAATACCACCAGACCGACTTATCCAGACTTTCTATATTTTAGTTATATCATCGGGACTTCTGCGCAAACTGCAGATGTATCCATTACTTGCCAATCCATGCGGGTTTTAAATACCCTACATTTGCTTTTGGCTTACGGATTCAATACCACCATTCTGGCCATCAGCATTAATGTAACGGCAAACTTTATCAGCACTTAAAAAGTTTTTTGGATAGTGGCAGTACCCTGAAAATAGCGATCTACCGCCCAATCAGCTACCACTACCCTGCGTCTAACCTGACCAGTTTTTAAATTAGGTCAATCACAGTATTTGATTGCTTCAAGCGGTGAGACCTTTACGCAATTCATCTTCGACGATGCTGAGTTCAATTTCACTAAATTTACGAATCTCACCTTCAGCATGCTTTTCTAGCATGCCACCCAGCAAAGGCACTTTGACTTTGACTGTCCAGTTTAACTGGAACTGGATCTGGTCTTCATCTCCAGTGACTGCACGCTGACAGATGGCCTCGATCGGCAAGTTCGCACCGAGTTGTACCGTCGAAGTCATTTCATTCAGATCGCTAACATCGGTACGCTGCAAACGGAAGGCATCTTTGAGTAATTTTTTTGCGATATCCGGAATATTAACATCTAGATTATAAGCGCGTTTCAGGGTATACATATGCCCCTGCTTTTCCGAAACCAGGATTTCCAAGTTTTGCGCAGGAATTCGATGGCAAACTGCCTCATGCAAACGAATATCATTGGCCAAACGCTTAAATTCATCAATAGACACGCCATTGATAATTGCTTTCACGGTGAACTGATGTGCCATGCTATTTTTTCCTTATTTTTATTACGATATTCGCCTATGCCACTCTCGGCTGATGCGAATAAAAATCAGATACAGAGATGACTCTGCAATTTATATCAACTTTATAGCGGATGTCATTATTCTTTTATCGGGAAATTCCGGCAGCCCGGTCAATGTTTGCAACATAGTTTTACTGAAAGCTGTGCCTGTCCACAGCTGATCTGTAGCTGCGCTTCGCCATAATAAATCACGGCATGAAACTCATCGGCACCATCATCTAGACCGGAAACATAGTATTCAGTTCCAGCTGGGAAAGCCTGCAGCCAGTCAGCCTTATAAAAATCAGACACAGAATCAAACTGCAAATACAGTTCAGGCTCAGCTTCGATCTTCATCGCCAGTGCAATAAACTTCTGTAATTGTGCTTGATGAAAATCAATGATCATAGTATTTCTGCCTTTTTAGTCCGGATCATTGCTCGCCAGACTTCGTACATTTTAAATGACTATTTCAAGGATACGACTCTCGAGTTTTGAGGTTTTTCTAGCACAAGATTATGGCTTAAAGGAGATAAATTATATGGGCTATTTCCGCCAAGCGGCAGAAAAAATCTGAGCTAAGGCATGAGATACCTTTTCTGAATTGCAATGGCTTAAGTACGTAGTCTGAGATCTTCAATCGTACAGAATGACTGAAAGTGGTGTTCTAAGCACAGTCAGAATGCAAAAGTTCCCTGCGAATTTCATGCCGGTGCTCTTCTCCAAAACGGTCGACATGTGCATAGAATACGCCATAGCGACCGACATAATATTCCAGTGACTGATCATAAAAATTCCAGAAAATAGACCATTCCCCTAAATCCATCTGACGAATCTGGGTGCCACTGTGCATCGGCATTTTTTGTAATAGTTCTTGCTGTAATTGTTCGGCCTGTGCCCGATTCTCAATATGCACTTGCTGTTGAAAGAATAGCTGTGCCACATCGTCAAACAGCTCCAGTTCATAAGCATCTACCAGATGTACTTGCTGCTCTTGCTCGATGACCTCTTGCTCTGTCATGCTGGAAATCTGTGCCGGTTTTTCTGGACGCTGACGCGCCAGATGGCGCTGAGCTTTATAGATCTTTCTGCCTACGATCCAGGCAGCATTCAACATAAATAAAACACATAACAGGAGCAGTAATTTCAGCATGGTTGATGATCTCATGTGACTAATTTTATTTTTATGGTTATAGGATCAAGATTCATTTGAATAGTCCCTTTTGACTCAGCATACGTCTATTTTTTATACAGTGCAAACTTCAGGCTTATTTTTACTATTTATCTTCTCTGCTTGCTCATTTGTGCCTAGATTCTAACTTCGATTTATTTAAAAATTGATTTACTTTGATTTTTTATTTTTAACGCTGTAATGAGATTTAAGAACTTGAGATAAACAAACAGGACAAATCAGCAACAGAACCAATCTTCACATTGATAAATCACAGCAAACATTCTCAAAAAACTACAATATTGTTCTGTTCTTTACCCTCTTCTTTTTTATCAAATAAACCCTCACTATAAATGTTGGAGAAAATGAATAATATTATGATTCGTGAAGGGAGGGTCGAAGATATACCTCAAATTATTCAGGTCATTCATGACAGCATTCAATCTTGCGTACTGGATCATCAGCGTGAAGAAAGCAAAATTCAAACCTGGCTAGAAAAATTTGATCATGCCAGCCTGATTGTCGATATGCTGTATAACGATTGCTGGGTTTATCTCATCTATGACAAGGTCGCCGGGTTCTTATTGGTCAGTGATGCTGGAGAAATCCGGATGCATTATGTGGCCCAACACTGCCAAAGACTGGGTTTTGGCACCCAGTTATTTCATCAAATGCATCGCACTTTATTAAAGAAAAAAATTCATCAGATTGAAATACAGTCTACCCAAACTGCCTTAAGTTATTATCAACACTGCGGCTTTCATCCCCATTCTGCCGAGTCAGAAGATGAATCGCGTTATCTGTATAAATATATTTTTTAATCGGCCTCTTTTTCAATTTTCAACTGATCACGTCCTGCCTGTTTGGCGGCATAGAGCTGCATATCTGCCGCTTTCATCAATTCATGAATATCTGCATAGCCATGTTTTTGTTCAACCCAGGCCGCGCCCATACTGACCGTAACATAATCTTTTGCATCTGGCCGATTCAGATGTTGCATACGCTGTTCCCGAATCTGGTTTAATACATTTTCCAGATTTTTTAGGGCAGTTTGCACCGGCATTCCAGTGAGCAGAATCGCAAACTCTTCACCACCATAACGTGCCAGATAGCCAGACGGTGGTAAAGCAGCTTGAATAATCCTAACCAGATTTTTCAGGATTTCATCCCCTTTTAAGTGGCCATAATAGTCATTATAGTTTTTAAAAAAATCGACATCGAGCATGGCAAAAATCAAGGTATGTTGCGGCTGCTGTTGGGTCTGCAAAAACTGCTGCTGGATTTCATGATTTAAGGCACGCCGGTTAAAAGCTCCAGTCAGCGCATCAATATTCATTTGCTGTTCCAGTTTGGCATTCACTTCACGCAGTTGCTGGGTCCGTTCTTTAACTTTTTGATCGAGCGAATTATTGAGGGCGATCAGGTTCAGGTTCAGCTGTTCAGTCTCATAAGTTTGATGTGCATAATGTCTAGACTGCTGAAACATGATTAATAAGGCATAGATACTGGTTGAGATAAAGAACAGATGCGTGGTTTTAATTGCATTGATCAGCAACAGATAATCATTCAAAAAGGTGACACAAAGAAAAATAATCGCAATCAGATTTAAACGCGAATAATGCTCTTTATAACGTAAGGTCTGATAAAAGCCGTAAATAAAATTACCGATGATAACCAAGGCAAAAATCGCACTAAATAGGGCGAGACGTTCAAATATCTCAGGAGGTGAGAATAATGTAAAAATAATATTAAAGACCAGTAATACCACCGCGATATAATAAATCACTGGATTTAAATAGCGCCGGTTAAACAGATGCATATAACTGAGAAAAAAGAAGGCAGCAATAAAAGTAAACAGATACTCTAAGCGGGCTCCCCACAGCCAGTTGATATTGGTAAATACCGTATAGGCATAAGGTGCAGAAAACAGATTATGCAGGGCCAAAAAGACAATAAACCAGCCAAAAACAAAGATACTTTTACTGTTACGTTCTTGTGATCCCCTGAATACCGAAAATAGAATAGTAAACATCCCCACCCCAAGCACCGCCCCACACACCATGGCGATACTCATCATGAGCTGCTGGAATTGGCGATTGATGGTAGCTGCAACGCCGATCTGCATTGGTCGTTCGAGACCGCCATGCAAGTGGGTATAATTGGAAGCCTGAATGCTTAAGGTAATATACTCAGTGTCTGGAACAAAATAGCCAATACGCGGTGCTTTCTCAGTCACCTGTTTGTCAGGTGTGGTACTGATTTCCCCGAGACGGACAATAAACTGTCCATTGACATATACCCGATAGGCGCCGTATTGGGTTGGAATCCGAATCGCGATGCGTCGCCCGAGAAATTCTTTCGGAATTTTAAAATAGCCAATAAAGGTACCGTAGCCAGAGTTTGAACCCGCTAGAGTTTTAAAAGAGGCTGGCAATTCAACTGTTTTTGACTGGAGTACGGGGCTGGGCTGAACAATAAACTGACTCGGATAAAACAGCCATTTTCCCTGCAAGGCACTAGTGCTATGTTCGGTAAAATGAACTTCAGTAATATGGTCGTGAGATTGCTGCTGAAATGACGGCGAAGGGAGTTCATCCTGAGCGATTGCTGAACTTATGATGCAAGCCATGCAGGTAAAGGCCCAGACAAATACGAAAAAATAGACATTCCTTATCAAGTTATGCAAATACGTTCTATCTCAAGATAATTCTTTATTATTCTTCTCTGTACACGACAAATTTCACAGAACCCTTATCCTATCAGGGTTCTGCCTTCTTAAAATTGCCAAAATTTCCTTAAACTCTTCTTTTTTCCCAAAACCAATTAAACGCTGAATCGCCATTTGAACA
>NZ_JBWZQN010000039.1:0-32900 GCF_056724605.1 Prolinoborus fasciculus
GGAAGCAGATGAAATATTATTGGCGAGATTTTCAAGTCATGACAGCTGACAAAATAGAGCAATGGGTGGAGAAAGTATCAAACCAATTCGGAAAAGAATACATGTTTACTTTTTAATGGATACTTATCTAAGTCGATAATATGTTTTTATCAAAGGATAAAAATAATAAGTGAATAGTATTGTTTAAAATAAATTTTATAACTGATTTATTTTAAACGTTTTTTTAATCAAGTTTTGTTGGTCTGAAGAAACCCATAAAAATAATGAATGGAATAAGGGTGTTTTCTGGCTATAGCTCGCATTTTTGCATACAGAAAATCCTATCCAGATGGTCTTTATTTTTAAAAAAGCATTGGCAAATATGCTTGAAAATTAGTCAGTCGGCCCTATAATTATCTCACTCCTTCCTCAAAATCACATAGAGAGTAAAATGGCCAAGAAAAAAACAGCCGAGCAGGTGGTGATCCACAATTTTGTGGCAAAACACATGCATGAAGTCAACAAAAGCCAGGTCTTTGTAGACCGAAAGAAAAATGCAAAACGTGGCTACAACAAGCACAGACAAGGGCGATATTCCATGGAAGATCGCCCTTTTTTAATGGCTGCTTAAGGTCTGTAAGGTGGCTGGGGACGACGCGGTGGCTGTTTAGGATTGGTTTTAACTGGAGAGAGCGGGGCGACAGGCCGGTTGTTACGAGTTTGCGAATATTGATTTGGATGCCGGGATGGCGTTGTCGATTCATCCGCAATTAAGTCATTAAAGAATTTATTGAGTCTGCTTTGCACTGGCGCTTTGTGGTGAGGGGAGTGAGACTGTGGTCTGGCCTGCTGAAAACTGGCAAATTGATCTTTTTGCTGATGATAGAGTCTGGCGGCAATGACGGAGGGGTCATCTCTGCCTAAACGCCGCCGTTGCGATGCCGAAATTTCAATGCCCAATAATGGAGTCATTTTAGGCCGATCGGCATAGCTCGTTGCTCGATTGCTGGCAGGGCGTATATAAGATGAACCGGAATCATGAGCTTCTTTGCGGGCGGCCAAAGCCGGTGCAAGAATGACTACATAGAACACCGCAACAATCATGAACAGGATGACCAGAAATTCCATAACCACCTCTACCACTGTCGAGGGACTGGAAAAAGTCCCGTATTAGGCACTCACCATACGTGATGCTGATTTCACCATATCCCCTAAATTATGGGTTCTGAAATAATATTCTAACCAGCTTTTTACTATGAGTGGATTGTCCATTTTTAACACATGTTGCAGCAATTCCTGTGCATCACTCATCGGAACATGACAAATGGTTTTACGTACCCGCAAAATATTACTGGAACTCATTGACAGGGTATTAAAGCCCATGGCCATGAGCAAAACTGCAGACAGTGGATCGCCTGCCATTTCACCGCAGATACTGACCGGTTTTTCATTGCGATGACAGTCCTGGACCAGACGGGTCAGAGCACGTAGTACTGCAGGGTGTAAATGTGAATAGACATTGGCCACCCGTGGATTATTGCGATCCACAGCCAACAGATATTGGGTCAGATCGTTGGAGCCGACCGAGAAGAAATCCACCAGTTCGGAAAATTCATCAATCTGATGAAGCACACTCGGCACTTCCACCATGATGCCGAGTTTCGGCTTGTTTATCTTGACCTGTTCTTCTTCCTGAATCGCCGCATGATCACGTTCCAGCAAGTAGAGCGCTTCCTCGACCTCGCTGACACTGGTCACCATTGGCAGCAGAATATGCAGATTATTCAGCCCGATACTGGCCTTGAGCATGGCACGAATCTGTGAAGAAAAAATTTCCGGATGATCCAGAGTAAAACGAATGCCACGCCAGCCGAGTGCCGAGTTTTCTTCTTCAATCGAGAAATACGGCAGGTCTTTGTCTGCACCAATGTCCAACGTTCGCATCACCACCGGTTTATTGGCAAAGTGACTGAGCTGCTGACGATAAATCGCACGTTGTTCTTCCTCGCCCGGGAAGCGGTCACGCAACATAAACGGAATTTCAGAACGGTATAAACCGACACCTTTGGCACCGCGCTGCACGCCACGCACCACATCAATCATCAGGCCGGTGTTGACGTAGAGTTTGACCGCCACGCCATCCGGGGTAATCGCATCTTTGGTTTCGTACTGGCGCAGATCTTTAGCAAGCTGTTCTTCTTCTTTTTGAATTTCTTTATAGCGACTGCGCAGGCGACGTGGGGGATTAATAAAGACCCGGCCCTGATGTGCATCGACAATCATCTCTACATCATCGAGGGTGTTGATCGGCAGTTCGGTCACGCCGACCACGGTCGGAATACCAAGAGCACGCGCCACAATCACCATATGTGAGTTCATGGCGCCTTCGGTAGTGACAATCGCGGCAATTTTATCTACAGGTAGTTCAACCAGTGCAGCCGTCGAAATTTCCTCACCAATCAGAATACTTTCATCGGTCAATTCACGGTGACTGGCATCGGCTTCCTGTAAGCGCGCCAGAATACGGCGGCCCAGATCTTTTAAGTCCGCTACCCGCTCACGTAAATAATCATCTTCCATTTGGGAAAATTGTGCCACATGATTGTCAATAACAATTCGCACGGCGCCTTGTGCCCAGTGACCTTCACGAATAAAAGCCTTGATTTCTGCAGGCAGGGCATTTTCATCCAGCATACGCAAGAACACGCTAAACAGTGCGCGTTCCTCGGCCATCAACGCATCCTGCATTTTGTCATCCAGTGACTGGATTTCTTCACGGACTGAATTTAGCGCGTTATCTAAGAGCTGCAGTTCTTCGCTGATGTCATCTGCTTCACGGTCAGGGACTGCGGCAAGATCTGCTGGTGGATACAGAATCACTGCACGACCTAAGGCAATGCCACCGGAGCCAGAAACTCCCTGAAAGGTTTTATAGGCGGGCAGGTTGCTCGGCTTACGGAATACATCGATATTGCCAACGGCATGGGCATGGGCGATGACGCCAGAAAGCTGCGCGCAGAGTGTGACCAGAAAGGATTCAGCAGCTTCAGAAAAGTCCTGTGATTCTTTATTCTGAACCACCAGTACACCCATGACCTTACGGCGGTACATCACCGGCACACCGAGGAAGGAGTTATAAATTTCCTCACCGGTTTCAGGTAAAAACAGGAAGCGCTCATGTTTAGGGGCATTGTCCAGATTGACAATTTCTTCACGTTGTCCAACCAGGCCCACCAGACCCTCACCGGTCTGCAAAGACACATGGCCGACAGATTCTGCATTCAGGCCTTTAGACGCCATGAGCAGATAACGCTGATTGCGTTCATCGAGGAGATAGATCGAGCAGACATCAACCTGCATGGCCTCGGCCACATGCTTGACCATAATGTCGAGTGATTCATGCAAACTGGTGGACGCATTGATCTCCTGAACAATACGTCTCAAGGTGTCCAGTTGCATATTCGACATAAGGTCTGCTCCGTCTATTCAGAATTTCAGTGATTAAGTTTATTTATAACAATAGCCGCGTAAAAAATCTGCATTATTTATGCGATTTTTTAAGGTTTTTGCTGGGGTAGTTGCTGACACAACTCCACCAGGGCTTTGCGGTAAACATCACGTTTGAAATTCACGACTTGACCGAGTGGGTACCAGTAACTGACCCATTGCCATTGATCAAATTCGGGCGGATCAGACAGATTCAATTGAATATGCTGAACGGGGGCCGTGAGTTTGAGTAAAAACCACTTTTGTTTTTGACCGATACAAACCGGATCAGAGTCCGTACGAATGTATCGATGTGGCAAACGATAGCGCAACCAGCCTTTGGTTTGCGCGACTATCTGGACGTGTTCGGGCAATAAGCCGACTTCTTCTCTCAGCTCACGATAGAGTGCCTGCTCAGGGGTTTCTCCATATTGGATCCCGCCTTGTGGAAATTGCCATGCATTATGACCAATGCGTTTTGCCCATAAAACCTGTCCAGCATCGTTTGCCAAAATGATCCCGACATTCGGTCGGAAACCTTCAGAGTCGATCATTTGGCTACCTAAAAATTGTTTAATTTATGCCTTTGCCATCGGGGAGCATTATTTCGTTATCCAACTCGAAAAAAGCAAAGTTTAAAAATGTTAAAATTGCTATGATCTTAACGAATTTCTATCGACTAGCGGAGATAGATTTACAATTTTTTTCTTAAATTTCAGTTTTAACGAGTATTTTCATGAAATTGGCGCTATTTGATCTCGATCACACCTTGTTAAACACGGATTCGGATCATTCTTGGGGAGAGTTTTTGGTCAGTGAGGGCCTGGTCGATCCAGTTCAGCATCGCGCCATGAATGACAAGTTCTATGATGATTATAAAAAAGGCCAGCTGGATCCTTATGCCTATAATGAATTTGTGTTCCAGTTTCTGACCAAACATGACAATGATTATTTGACTGAATTACATCAACTGTTCATGCAAAAAGTCATTCGTCCACAAATGCGTCCCGAAGGTTTTAAAGCCATTGAGCGCCACCGTGAAGCAGGGCATGCCTTAGTGGGCATTACCGCGACTTCAGACTTTATTACTGCCCCCATTTTTCGTGAATTCGGAATTACTGAAATTATTGCCACCAATGCTGAAGTCATTGATGGGAAATATACTGGTAAAGTCATCAATACTGCATGCTATCAACGAGGCAAGCTGGTGCGTCTGGAACAATGGCTGGAAGGCCGTGATGTCACCGAGTCTTGGGCTTATTCAGATTCGATTAATGACCGTTTCTTGCTGGAATATGCGGATCATGCGATTGCAGTCAATCCGGATGATCGTTTGGAAACTCTAGCCCAAGAACAAGGCTGGGAAATACAGGACTGGTCGATCTAAGTATTCTAGTCCCATTCATGTGATTTATTCAGCACAACTTCGGTTGTGCTTTTTATTTGCCTCAATGGAATATTAATGTTTTTTCACAGTCAGGCTGAATCAGATATGCTATGCTCAAAAAACAGGACATGATAACAATAGTAGATTCTGAGGTATGAGATATGACTCACGTTCGACCACGTATGACACATCTGTTCCAGCAGCTTGGCTTGGATGCCAGTGCAGAAGGTATTGAAACATTTATTCACGAGCATCAATTACATAAAGATCTGACTTTACTGGATGCGCCGTATTGGTCAGAGGCACAACGTCAATTTTTAAGCGAGAAAATAGCATCTGATGGCGAATGGGCGATTGTGGTAGATCAACTCAATGAATCCTTGCATGAAAATTCAACCAGTGAAGGATAAGATATAAAGCCAATCGTATGATTGGCTTTTTTAGACTATGACCTTACCTTTAGCGAATCCGTTTCCAGATCGTGACTTGTGACAGCGTGTGTTGATACTTTCTGGCCGTTTCCCGAATCACAAAAGGCACATCTTGGGGTTCGGCCACCAATTCAAAGTGCTGGGTTAAGATATTGCTTATACCAGCCAAGGTCGTGATGTTTTCCCCATCCTCCTGAAAACCGCCTAGCCATTCGCTACGCGCCGTATGTTCTTCCAGCCAGGTATAGGGTGAGCTCAGCATTAAAATACCACCCATATTGATACGCTCATGAATCTGCATCAAAAAGTCTTTCGGATGATGCAGCCGGTCAATCAGATTCGCTGCCAGAATAAAATCATAGCCACTAAAATGTGCTTTCAGGTTGCAGGCATCAGCCTGAAAAAATTCTGTTTTCGACGCAACCTGATCCAAAATAACATCTTTAAGTGAACAGCTTTTTTCTTCGTTTAATTCACCTTCTAGCGGCAGCTGATAACGTACCCTATTGCCTTGAGCCAAATAGACTGCCTGCTGGATAAAACGTGCTGAGAAGTCCAGACCGGTCACCTGATCAAAATAGTGTGCCAGTTCAAAGCTGGCGCGGCCGGTAGCACAGCCAATATCTAAGGCACGATGACATGGCGCTTGCTGAAAATAGGGTTGTGCCAGATGGACCAGTGTTTTGGCAAAATTGGCAACACCAAAATATTCGGGGCCGTACTGGAATTCCAGATATTGGGAGACCAGCTGGTCGCTTTCATAATGCGAAGGGAAATGTTGCAATGCTTGATCAGAAGCGACGTAGCGAAAACCAGTGTGCTGAAAGAAATGCCGTCTGAAGGCGTAGCGGGAACTATATAAAGCTTCATTGCCCGCCGAAATCCAGGAGCCACCTTTCATCAGGTTATGGCGACCGTCAAAGGTCGGTGTACTGAAATCATCATAAAATGGATGCACCTGAAAACCCTGAAATGGATAGATCGGGGTTTCAGTCCACTGCCAGACATTGCCTTGAATATCGTAAAAATCACCCTGCTTGAAATGATCCACCGGACAGGAGCTGGTGCCGTATTTCAACTCGATATTGGCCTGTTCAGGACTTTGTAAATCTGGATCCAGGTCTGAAACGGCATACAGGCGATACCATTCATCTTCAGTCGGCAAGCGAATGGTTTTTCCAAGCTGTTGCGATTTCCACTGACAAAAGGCCTTGGCTTCATGATAATTCACTTCTACCGGCCAGTCCCAAGGCATCGGCACTTCTTCCAGCATCAGTCGCAATGACCAGCCTAATTCAGTTTTGCGCCAGAAACAGGGATGAGCAGCTTGTGAAAATTGCAGCCAGCCTAGACCTTCTTCACTCCAGTATTGTTCGGTCTGATAACCTTGTGCTTCGACAAAGGCCAGAAATTCCTGATTCGATACCAGATATTTGGAAGCTGCAAAAGCCGCAACCTCGGCTTGATGCAGGCCGTATTCGTTGTCCCAGCCATAAAATGGATGGTTAAAATCTTTCTGTAAATGCACTTTGCCTTCCGGCACATCCAGCAAAATATTATCCGGGGCCATGCCGGTAATAATATTGGCACGCCATTGCGGATGCTGGCGTACATGTTCCAAAGCATGCTGGCGGATCAGCACAGAAGAAGTTTCCAGATGAATCCGTTCATGCTCGATGCCCATGATGATGGTCCACCACGGATTCTGCCAGTTCAAGGGCAGAGTCAACGGAGCATGTTCAAGGATGTTCAAGATCAGGGCACGTACCTGATGACGATAATCGCGGACTTCCTGCACGGCAGGCCAGTCATAATGTATTTTATCCAGATCGTCCCAGCTCATCTCGTCTACACCGATTGCGAAGATACTTTCAAAATGCGGATTTACGCGTTCGCTAATCAGCTTGCTGAGCAGCAGTTTATTGACAAAAAAAGTGGCGGTATGGGCAAAATAAAAAATCAGCGGATGACGTAAAGTAATCGGCTTGATGAAAAAAGCATCTTCATGTTTGAGGCATTCAAACAGTTGTTCATAGGTGTCAAAGGTGTTCAGGAAATATTCGCGCAGGCAGTGCCGGGCAGTCTGTTCATCGGCAAAATCAAGTGCCGGCGTGGGCAGCAGCATCGGTTTGGCCGAAAGCCATAGGCTGCTTGTATTGGTTTTATCTTGAGAGTGGGATTTTAAGGGAGAATCGAGCTGCATCCGTCAGGCTCCATCGAATAGTTTTAAGCATTCCTCTGCACTGCAAAAGAATGGAATTGTCTTAAAAATACTCGAAAGATATCGCCAGATGGGGTGTATTTAGGTAACAAAATGCTGCACCGTTTTGGATGCAGCATGTTCAGGAACGGCTTAAATAGACAGCGAGGCACCCTGCATGAGCTGAACCAGAGCCTGAGCTGCTTTGGACTGAGTACGACCGGGATGCCAGACCATGCCCAAACGACGGTTCATTTCCAAGTTGATGTCCAGCTGGTGCAGGTCGTGATTGACCAGGGTTTTTGGCAGTACTGACCAACCTAAGCCAATCGATACCAGCATCCGGATCGATTCCAGCGGATTATTGCTCATGCTGACTTTCGGTTTAATACCCTGTTTTTCAAACTCGGCCAAGGTGATCTGCGAGGTATAGGTCTGTGATGATGGCAACAGGCTCGGGTAGTCGAGCAAATCTTCCAGACACAGATTTTTTTGCTGTGCCAGCGGATGAAACGGTGCCACCACAAAGACCAGAGGATCATTCCAGATGGTCACGTAATTTAGACGCGCATCACCACGGGGCGGCAAGGTTAAAAATGCCAGTTCCAGATCGCCGGCAATTACCTGTTCATGCGCCTGTTCGGAATCTACAAAATGCACATCCAGAGTCACGTCCGGATATTCCTGGACATAACGGCGCAAATGACTCGGCAGATGATGCAGGCCGATATGATGGCTGGTACCAATTTTCAGTTTGCCCTGTACCTGACCTTGTTCATGGCTCAAGGTATAATGAATATCCCCGAGTTCATTCAGCCAGTTTTTCACTTTAGGCAACAGGGAGTGTGCCGCGTGGGTGGCCTGTACGCCACGTCCGGCAGATTCAAACAGCTTGACCCCAAAGTATTCTTCCAGACTGTGAATACGTTTGGTGACAGCAGGCTGGGTAATGAAGAGCTGATCTGCGGCCAGAGAAATCGAACCGGTTTCCATGACTTTCACGAAGGCTTCAAAGGCTGCGAGATTCATCTTAATCACCTATAAAGAATTTTTATGTGTAAATCTATTATTGTTATATTTTAAGAATAAATCAAAGTAAAATTACCTTATCTATGTTGCAGTGCTGAATTACTATACATTTTCAAAGCCTTGGCATTTTAAAAACTAAAAAAGACTGCCTTTCTCAAAACAGCCTTTCATCTGGAACCTCGACCGAAGAGTTTAGACGGTAATGTCCTCATTCTGCTGTTGGTTATTACCCTCCCAGATTTTTTCGTGGAAGAAGAAAGCCACTGCTTGTACCGTTGGCTCTAATAAACTTAAGGCAATGGCCATGGTCAAACTGCCAGTCACCAAGTAACCCACAATCATCGCTACTGTAATATGCATAATGTAGTAGCTGAAGGTCTTTTTGAACATGCGCTGGTTGTTGTCTACAAAGCGTTGAATATGTGCCATGTCGAAGTTCCTTAAAAATAATCTCTGTCGATGAAGAAATAATAATAATTCTCATTTAATTTGTAAAAGCGAATATTTTTTATAAATTAATCGGAAAATTAGATTTATAAAAATAGAGCTCAAGCATGATTTGATTCAGCTTTTAAAAGATTCCAAAAAGTTTTTTAACTGATAAAAATGATAAATTAGATTTATGTGATTGCAGCGATATAATCAAAATCAGAGAAAGAATTTACCCAGTCTAGTGGAGTACATCGACATGGCAGGCGCAACCCAAACAGCAAAAACATTATATGATAAATTGTGGGACGACCATTTAGTAACGCAACGTGATGATGGTTCTGCCTTACTGTACATCGACCGTCACTTATTACATGAAGTGACTTCTCCACAGGCCTTTGAAGGTTTGCAATTGGCCGGGCGCAAGCCATGGCGTTTAAGTGCTAATATTGCCACACCGGATCATAACGTACCGACTTCGAAAAAAGAGCGTGAGCAGGGCGTTGCCGGAATTGAAGATGAAACCTCGCGCATCCAGGTGCAAACTTTGGATGACAACTGCAAGACCTTTAATATTGTTGAATTTGATATTAACGATATCCGTCAGGGCATCGCGCATGTAGTTGGGCCGGAGCAGGGCTTGACCTTACCGGGCATGACCGTGGTATGTGGTGATTCGCATACAGCAACCCATGGTGCTTTTGGCTGCTTGGCGCATGGTATCGGGACATCCGAAGTTGAACATGTATTGGCGACCCAATGCCTGGTTCAAAAGAAGATGAAAAACATGCTGGTGCGTGTTGATGGCAAATTAGGTCAGGGCGTAACACCGAAAGATGTGGTTTTGGCCATTATCGGCAAGATTGGTACCGCAGGTGGTACCGGCCACGCGATTGAGTTCGGTGGTCAGGTCTTCCGTGACATGTCGATTGAAGGTCGTATGACCGTGTGTAATATGGCGATCGAAGCCGGTGCACGTGTCGGCATGGTGGCTGTCGATGACAAAACTATCGAGTATGTTAAAGGCCGTCCTTATGCGCCGACTGCGGAACAGTGGGATCAGGCAGTGGCTTACTGGAATACTTTGCATTCGGATGAAGGTGCATATTTTGATACGGTTGTCGTGTTGCAAGGTGAAGAAATTGAGCCACAAGTGTCTTGGGGAACTTCTCCTGAGATGGTGATTCCAGTGTCTCAAGCAGTACCGACTTTAGAACAAGCCAAAGACGATGTACAACGCAATGACTGGAACCGTGCTTATCAATATATGGGCTTAAATGCCGGTCAGGCCTTGGCTGAGATTCAGCTGGATCGTGTCTTTATCGGTTCGTGCACCAATTCGCGTATTGAAGATATCCGTGCTGCAGCCGAAGTGATCAAAGGTCGCAAAGTCGCATCTTCAATCAAACAGGCGATGGTGGTTCCGGGTTCGGGTCTGGTGAAAGCTCAGGCAGAAGCGGAAGGCTTGGACAAGGTATTTGTAGAGGCAGGCTTCGAATGGCGTGAACCTGGCTGTTCAATGTGCCTGGCAATGAATGCAGACAAGTTGCAACCGGGCGAGCATTGTGCCTCGACTTCGAACCGTAACTTTGAAGGTCGTCAGGGCAATGGCGGTCGTACTCATCTGGTGAGTCCAGCCATGGCAGCCGCTGCTGCGATTGCAGGTCACTTTGTTGATGTTCGTTCATTTTAATTGGTACGTAGGAGCACAGACATGAAAGCTTATACCGTTGAACAAGGTATCGTTGCACCTTTAGACCGTGCCAATGTCGATACAGATTTAATTATTCCAAAACAGTTTTTGAAATCGATCAAACGTACCGGTTTCGGTGACAATTTGTTTGATGAATTACGTTACTTGGATGAAGGTTATCCAGGTCAGGACAATTCAGTTCGTCCGATCAATCCGGACTTTGTCTTGAACCAGCCACGTTATCAGGGTGCGTCTATTTTAATTTCACGTGCCAACTTTGGATGTGGTTCTAGCCGTGAACATGCGCCGTGGGCTTTGAGTGAATACGGTTTCCGTACTGTTATTGCGCCAAGCTTTGCCGATATTTTCTTTAATAACTGTTTTAAAAACGGTATGTTGCCCGTGATTTTGGCTGAAGATATTGTTGAGCAGTTATTTAAGGAATGTGCGGCAGATGAAGGCTATCAACTGACCATTGACTTGCAGGCACAAGAAGTTCGCACCCCTACAGGTGAAAGCTTTAAGTTCGAAGTCGATCCATTTCGCAAGCATTGCCTGTTAAATGGTCTGGATGATATTGGCTTAACTTTGCAGGTGGCGGATGATATTCGTGCCTATGAAGAAAAAACCAAACAATCGCGTCCTTGGGTATTTGCCGAAATTCATGGATAAATCAGTAAAAATTGTCATGGCATGACTGCGATGCCCTTGCTAATATCGGAAGATTATTGAGTTTTTTGATTGGGTAAGACAGACATTATGGCGAATTATTGGAAACAGTGGCTTACTTTAAGTTCAGTATCGGTGCTGTTGACTGCATGTCAAAGCATCGACACGATGAAACTCAAACATGCCAAAGAAAATACTGAGAGCAAAAGCAATGCCCTGATCTACTGTACAGGGACGCCAGATTGTCAGTTCGAACGCTTCAATCAGACCATTATTGTCAACGCTGACAATGGCCGCATCAGTGATGAGGCGCTGAAGCAGAAACTGGTGCGCTTGCAGGCCAAAAATTTAAATCAGGCCAATTCGATTTATTTATCTGTGCCGGCAGGACAGCATGAACTGGTCGTGCGTTTTTATCCGATCAGTAAGGATAAAGCGGAAACTTTACATGTATTCCATCGTTTTCAGGCCAATAACCGCTATAGCTTAAAAATGTTCCGTGACCGTAGTGCGCGTAGCAGCAGTTTATTAAATGCTTCGGCACCGGATCCGCTCTGTGTAGATCTGGTACAAGAGCAAAAAACCATTCGTCGTTTTTGCAAACCCTATAATGCAGTCACCGGGATTGCAGAGTTTGTAGAAAAGAAAATCTAACCTCTGTCAGGTCTGAATCTGACGTTTTAAACGGAAAATCTCATGTCTAAACAAATTTTGATTTTAGCTGGTGACGGCATCGGCCCTGAAATTGTAAAAGCCGCAGAGCAAGTACTCACACGCGTAAATGAAAAATTTAATCTTGATTTGACATGGGAACAGGGCTTACTCGGTGGTGCAGCCATTGATGCACATGGTTCACCGTATCCAGACGTGACCTCTGAACAGGCCAAAAAAGCCGATGCGATTTTACTTGGTGCCGTGGGCGGTCCAAAATGGGATACGATTGAGCGTTCAATTCGTCCGGAACGTGGTTTATTGAAATTACGTAGTGAACTGAACCTGTTTGCCAACTTGCGCCCAGCGATTCTTTATCCGCAATTGGCTGATGCTTCAAGTTTAAAGCCTGAAATCGTAGCAGGTCTGGATATTCTGATTGTGCGTGAATTGACCGGTGGTATTTACTTCGGTCAGCCACGCGGTATCCGTGAACTGGAAAATGGCGAGAAACAAGGCTATAACACTGACGTTTATTCAGAATCTGAAATCAAGCGTATCGCCAAAGTCGCTTTTGAAATGGCCAACTTGCGCGGTGGTAAAGTATGTTCAGTGGATAAAGCCAACGTGCTTGAAGTAACTGAACTGTGGAAACAGACAGTGACTGCGCTGAAAGATGCCGAATACCCTGAAATTAATTTATCGCATATGTATGTCGACAATGCCGCAATGCAACTGGTGCGTGCGCCAAAGCAGTTTGACGTGATTGTCACCTCGAATCTGTTCGGTGATATCCTGTCTGATGAAGCTGCGATGTTGACCGGTTCAATCGGCATGTTGCCATCGGCATCTCTGGATGAAAATGGCAAGGGCATGTATGAGCCTTGTCATGGTTCTGCACCAGATATCGCCGGTCAAAACCTGGCAAATCCATTAGCGACGATTCTTTCGGTGGCGATGATGTTGCGTTATACCTTCCGTGAAGAAGCGGCTGCTAAAGCGATTGAAGATGCAGTAGGTCAGGTCTTGGATCAAGGCTTGCGTACGGCAGATATCATGTCTGAAGGCATGCAAAAAGTCGGTACGGTTGAAATGGGTCAAGCAGTCGTTGCTGCATTGAACTAAGCCTGTTTTTTTATAATAGAAATTTCAAAGCTTAAACCCCTTAACAGGTTCGGCCTGTGGTGCGTACCGCGGTCGCAATATTATCTTTGAGTAAGAAGGTGATTTTACATTGCAATTTGACGTCGTAGCCGCCGGCAGGACTTACTGAGACAGGAATCGGTACAGTGCCTGTTCCTGTGGCAGGAAACTGCGCTACAGGCAAAGGAATGGTAATGGGGCGTTGTACCACATAGCTTAATTGTTTTGCGCTGCGTTCAGGCTCACTGATCTGCTGGTAACCTAAACGTTTTAGATCCAGAGTTTGATCGATCAGTTGGCTGCTTTGCCCAATGAACTGTTGTAAATAGGCATCACGCTGCGTAGTTGTTGATGAGGTGGTGCTGCATGCATTAAGCAAACTGAATGCTGTACAGCATACTAAAATCAGTGTGAACTTCATGAGCTGTCCTCACACCAAATAAAATGAGTGTAAGCGCATTACATGCAAAAATACTGTTGTGATTTGATACACGGTAGAAGTTTAGCGTGGTGAGGTTGATCCCTGATTTAATCCGATACAGGCTTTGAACTCGATGAGTACAGCTCAGCAAGCTCTACCGGTAAAGCGAATCGCCTGAACAATTTCATCTTTCAAGTCAAACCAGATTTGGCATTTCATCTCAATGTTATAACCACCATTTGAGGGCATCGGCATTGGTGCGCCGATCGGAATGCTCTGACTAATATTCGGCGTTCCCATTGGAATATTCATATCCCGAAAAATAGTGTAGCTGAGAAATTCTGTGGTTTGAATCGGTTGCTGGGAGGTCTTGAATCCAATGGCACGAAGATCAAGCTGGCTACGAACCTGTGCGGCAGTTTGACCTACATAAGGTTGTAGAGACTGATGCAGATGCTGATTGCCGCCGGTAGCGCATGCAACGAGAAACAAGCTGGAAAGTAGGGATAAGCATTTCATATTCATTGTTTTTATACATGTTATTTTTAATTCAATGAATAGTCGTGAATTTATAAGGCTGTGTCAAATTATTTTATTGATTGATAAATAATTCAAGTAATAAAAAAGCCACTAAAAGTGGCTTTTGCTTGCGCTAAAACTTAGCGTGCACGATATGTGATACGACCTTTAGTCAAATCATAAGGTGTCATTTCAACCTTCACACTGTCGCCAGTTAAAATACGGATATAGTGTTTACGCATTTTACCAGAGATGTGGGCAATCACTTCGTGACCGTTCTCTAAACGTACACGGAACATAGTATTAGGAAGCGTCTCGGTGACAACGCCTTCGAACTCGATGAGTTCCTCTTTATTGGCCATAGCCTACCTGAATGAATAAATTGGAAAGGCGCAAATTATAGTCAATTTTTTTGCAAAATACAAGACGAAACGGGCGTTAGACTGATCATCTGCCAGTAAAATAGGCGAACTGTCACGATAATTTTTTTAACTAAAAAGACACCTGTTTCTGTTGTCAGTTTGGTCAATCACAGTTAATCTAAAATTAATCTTTTTAAGTATAAATGAAGTACATACAAGGAAGGCTTTTGAGTGAGTCAGCTAACGGATGCATCAGTCGTATTGCGTTTAGGCTATCAGGCGATTCGTCGTGCGGGGTTGCCAACAGAAGAACTTTTGACCAAAGCAGGAGTGGCTTTAAATCAGGTGGAAGCCAATGACCGTACCCCGCTGAGTGCCCAATATGCCTTTTGGGTGGCGGCAGAGGAAGTCAGCAAGGACCCGGACATTGGATTGCATCTGGGTGAGCACCTGCCACTTTATCGTGGTCAGGTCATTGAACACCTGTTTGTTTCATCTGAAAATTTTGGTGAGGGACTGAAACGTGCTTTGGCTTATCAGCGACTGATCAGCGATGCCTTTGCTGCCAAATTAGTGATTGAAGATGATCGCTGCTATTTAACCAATGGTGAACAGCCTTTTGCTGAGAGTCTGGTCAATCGTCATTTTACTGAATGTGCTATGTCAGGTGTACTGCGTTTCTTTAAATTTATTACCGAAGGGCGTTTTGAGCCGATTTATATCGATTTTAATTTTTATAAAGGGGCACCTGATGATGAATACTTCCGGGTTTATGAGTGTCCGGTCAGTCTAGGTCAGAAAGAAACTCGTTTGTATTTCGATCCGACTATCCTAGAATATCCGCTGTGGCAGGCTGAACCTGAGCTGTTGCAGCTGCATGAGCAACTGGCCATTGAAAAGCTACAGGAACTGGCAAGATATGATCTGGTCGGTGAAGTACGTCGTGCAATCGGCTCTACTTTGGAGAGTGGCGAAACCACGCTAGAAACTGTGGCAGCCCAGCTGAACATCACACCACGCCGTTTGAGAACACAACTGAGTGAGGCACATACCAGCTTTCAGCAGATTCTCTCGGATTATCGCTGTCGTCTGGCCAAGCGTTTGCTGGCGAGTACTAATGAGAGCGTCGAGCGGATTGTCTATCTGACCGGTTTTTCTGAGCCAAGTACCTTCTATCGTGCCTTTAAACGCTGGACCAATGAGACGCCGGTGGAATATCGGAAACGGAAGCAGCGTTAAAAATCCCTCCTAACCTCCCTTTAAAAAAAGGGAGGAATTCCCCTCCTTTTAGGAGGGGTTGGGGGAGGTAAATATTCTAAAAAATTTAAAAACTATTCCGGCATATTCAGCCAATGTGGCCCTAAAGGTAATTCAGGTAAGTCAAACTGTGCCGGATAGTCGGCATGAATAAAATATAAACCATCTGCAGGTGCGGTCACGCCAGCAGCTTTACGGTCTTCGGCAGCGAAGATACTATCAATATGATCGGCAGCATACATGCCTTGACCAATTTCTAGTAAACAACCCATGATGTTGCGCACCATATGGTGCAGGAAGCCATCGGCTTGAATATCCAATACCAGATATTGACCATGCCGGATCAGACGGCAATGGCTGACATGACGGACGGGTTGATTGGACTGACAGGCTGCGGCGCGGAAGCTTTCAAAGTTATGCGTGCCTTCAAACTTTTTCGTGGCGTATATCATCTGTTCAACATCAAGCGGTGCATAGACATGGGTGACCTGTTTATGCAGCAATGCCGGGCGCACAGGGTGGTTATAGACCACATATCGGTAGCGGCGCGCCTGTGCCTTAAAACGGGCATGGAAGCTGTGATCCATTTCTTTGATCCACTGAATCGAGATGTCTTTAGGGAGTTGGCTATTGCAGCCCATTAGCCAGCCACGTTCAGAACGCACGGCATCCGTATCAAAATGCGCCACCATATTGGTCGCATGTACCCCGGCATCCGTGCGGCCGGCACCATGCAGGCTAATCGGTTGATCGGCAACTTTGCTCAGGACCTTTTCAATGGTTTCCTGTACGCTTGCAACTCCCGGCTGTTGAGTCTGCCATCCCCGATAATGCATCCCACAAAACTCAATTCCCACCGCAAAACGCTGCATAATGACCTCAAAACCTTATTGATCGTACCAATGACGATGCCATTGCTCTACAGTGTCGTATTGTAAATACATTTTCAGGGCTTTTGCATACAGATCCGCATGTCCATAACTTTCATTCAGCAAAATTTTGCAGTGATTCACCCATTCGGCAATGGCATAGCGCTGATCCGTCGCACCAAAAGGCACTTGGGTGGTTAAGACGCAAATACAGCCCTGCTCATAGAGTTGATCAATGAGCGCAATCATGGTGTCATTGACCGCCAGGTTGCCAGTGCCAAAACCTTGCAAAAATAGAAAATGCGGTGGTCGAGCCAAGAGGTTGTTCAAGTTATTCAGCTGCTGAGCCAGATCAATCGGCTGCATCATGATGCTCATGCAGTTGAATTCAGCCGCTTTCGCAATATCTTTTACCTTGACCTGATAACACGGTTGATGGGTCTGGATTGCGATATTGGCCTCAAGACCGGAAAAGGCATTTAACTCAGTAGTATGCTGTTTCAGTGCAGTTTGCGCATGTAGCAGCTGATGATGGAATGCCAGATAGACTCCAGCGCTACATTCGCTGATGGAATCTAGTGCAAATTTCAGGTTATCCAGGGCATCACTAAATTCACGCTGTTCATTGCCTTGAGCATTCAGCAACGGATATTGGCTACCGGTCAGCACCACATGCGCCGAGTTTCCAATAAAATGTGCCAGTACTGCACTGGCATAACTCAGCGTATCTGTACCGTGAATAATCACAAAATGCTGGATTTGCCGCGATTGCAATTGCTGAATAAACTGTACCAGTTGCAACCAGTCGGTTGCTGTGCAGGCACTACTGTCCTTAATGGCGGGTGCATGGTGGCATTCTACAAAATACTGCTCTGCAAGTATCTGTTCGAGTTTTGGAATAAATAAATCAGCAGGCATCGGTGCAAGAGGGTCTCCCACGCAGCCGAATGTGCCACCCATATAAATTAATGCAATATTTTTTATCATAAAAAAAGCAGCCAATTATTGACTGCTTTAGTGTAAATCGAAATGCATCAAGATGCGATTTGATTCAGTAATTGCTCTGCGCGTTGCTGTTGTTCAGGAGTATATTCAGCTTCTCGCTCGGCAATGATTTCGCGGGCAGCGGCATAAGCACCGAGTTGAATATATTGCTGCGCAAGATCAAGATTGAGACTCGCTTCATTAA
This sequence comes from Prolinoborus fasciculus, assembly GCF_056724605.1. Next base: position 17,715 of record NZ_JBWZQN010000039.1, read on the forward strand.
CATCCAGTAATTCCGGGAAAGATTGTACGAGTGGATCATGCTGGTCTACGGCTACCTGAGCTGGCGTAGCAGGGAGGTCGAAACTCATCACTGTTGCAGCAGGCGCTTCTGGCGTGGTTTCCAAATAATCTAATTTAAAATCTATGTCTGCTAGATTGGTTTGTGGCGTTAGTTCTGCCATAGGTGCTGCAGCTGTCAAACTGGACAGATCAAACTCAGTCGCTGGCACCGCAGTTTTTTCAGCTGCTGGTACAGGTGTATCAAGTGAGAATGAAAAATCGAGAGGCTTGATTTCTTCAGTCACAGTTGGTGTTGTTTCTACTGGAGCAGGCTGTTCCAAATCCAGTTTAAAGTCTAAGACAGGTGCCGTTTCTGTTACTGCTCTAGTTTGAATATCTGTAGATGTAGTTTGAAATTCAAAATCTACAGAAGGAGCAGCAGGTACAGGAGCCTCTTCAGCTTTTGGTGTTTCTACTGGGGTAGTCTTTGGTTCAAAATTAAATTCAAGTGGCTGAATATCTGCTACAGGTTCTGCAACAGGGGCCGGCTTGCTTGATTGAAAGTCCTGCTGCAATTGTTCAAATGCCAGTTCATTTGAAGGGGCCGGTGCAACCAGATCGGCAAAGGCATCTGAAGTTGAAGCAGCTTCCTGCGCAGAAGAAGTTTTAGGCTGGGCACTTGGAAAATCAATAGTATCTTGTACAGCAGATGAAGATTTTTCAAATTCACGCTGTTTTGCTTCAGCTTGTACCAGAATCTCATCTAAATGCAAAGAACGGATATGGTTAAGCAGCTGTGAAATCGCAAACTCATCTTTTTGTAAGATGTGAATATCCAATAACAACAGATAGAGTTCATGCTGGGAATTATCCCGATTCAGTGCCTGATTAATCTGTGCTTCGGCCGCAAAAAAATTACGGTCCTGAATCAGGCCCTCAATTTTCTTACGTGTGTCTGCTGATAATGGCGTTGCTGATTTTTTTGTGACCCCGACTGGCTCCACCACCTTGGTTCTTTGTGGGGCAGCTTTTGACGCAGAACCAGGTTTTTTTGCTTTTACCGTTTTAGTTTTTGCTTTATCTGATTCTTGAGCATCTTGTCGTTTTTTAAAGACAATTAATACGATGATCAATATCACTAATGGAATCACATAAATCAGCATGTTTTACCCCTTGGGGATAGAGTAGTTTAAGTTCGCCTATCCCAATAAATCGTCATGTGTAACTTTTTAATTAATTGGCTTCTTATCTGCTTGTTGGGCTTTGAGCTGTTGTTGTAGCTGGGCCAGACGCGCATTTAATAACTGAATTCTGTGATCCTTCTGATTGAGTGCCAATTCTAATTCAGTTACGTTTCTCTGTAATTTAACGGTTTTTTCTCGGGCTGTCATAACTTTTAATGACAATTCCTTTGATGTTTGATTGCGTTCTGTGTTCTGGTTTGCAGAAACTTGCCCGGAATCGCGCTGGTTCTCAGCCACTAGGCTCATTTCTGCCTGATTCAGGCGGTATTTAGTCTTGCCAGTAGGCTTAGACGGTAGCTCAGTTTGCTTTACCGCAGTGACTTTAATAGGCGCAGGTGTAGGATGAGTCGTATTTAAGTTCAATGCAGCACCTTTACGTAGACGATTGGCATTTCCTCCAATAAAAGCATGCTCATTGTCTTTTTTAATTTGTTGCATGACTTCATTGACAGGACGCTGCTGCTGTTCGGCAATTCTTGAAGCAATCCCCCACAGTGACTCATTGGATTGAACCACATAAGTAGGTGGAGTCTGATTCGGAGTTGCTTTGACTGGTGAGGCTTTTGTTGTAACTGGAGCTGGAGTTTTCACCGGATTGGCTGATCCAGTTGATTTTCTGGCTTGCTCCTCAGCAAATTTCTTCACCAATGGATCACTGGAAGCTGTTTGATGATCAGAACGGGACTCTACAGCTTTCTGCACATCTGCTTTATTTGGTACTGATGCGCTTTGATTTTCTGGCATCGTACTAGCCGGTTTGTTTGCAGTTGAAGCTGCTACAGGAGCCGGCGATGCAAGAGTTGCTTGTGAGGTCTTTACTGAGTCTGAAAGCGCCGCTGCAGTTTTAACTGGGGCTTGAGTATCGGGTGCAGTTACAGCCTCGCTTTTCAGTACAGGCGCAATCGCTTGAGCCTGAATCGCTGGACTTGATGTCATTACAGCTGGCACAAATGCAGTTTTAGGAATAGAAGTGTTCGATAATGTTGGTGGTGCTGTACGTTGCAATGCCAACGGCTTTTCTAGAGCCGGTGGCTTATTTAAGGCTGTGGAAGCTGTTGTACTGTAATGACTACTTACGGGTAAGTTGAGTGCAATATCTTTTTCACTGACGACGATAACTGGTGCAAGCGGGCGTTCATTCTGTTTGAGACTGGCTTTTAATAAATCGGTTTTAGCTTGTAAGGGCGTACGAATATGTTGCAGCCGTGCGGCATTGCCTTCCTTGATTTTGACAATAATATTCAGCTCGCGCTCTGTCATTGGTCGAGAAGAAGTAATAGTAATGACCCCGGTGCCATTATTGCTACGCCGAGTAAAAAAGTTTAGATGACCAGGCGGCTGATGCGATGCACCAATTGACATTAAATCTTCAGGTGAAGCCAGACTGACTTCAATCGGCAAATTGATATTAGACTGCCGAAAAGTCATTTCTGCATAGAGTAATTCCCCAGGGGCAGACTGAATCTGAACCGGATCTACATTAATCGCATAAATGTTTTGTGAAGCGACAATGGCTAAAATGGCAAGCTTTAATTTGTTATATACAGTCATCTTAATCGTGAGCTCAGTCATTATCGCATAGCGAAAATTATAGATTAACGGGATGTTTGTTTTTTGTAAAATAGACCTCTTGCGAAAGTAAAAACCACCTCAATATAAATTTCATGAGATATCAGAAATTAAATCGTTTTTCAGATTCTGAATTCAAACGCTTGGTTGGCGTACCTCGACATGTTTTTACTGAAATGGTAGAGGTTTTAGAAAAAGCAGAATCACTCAAAAAGAAATCAGGTCGTCCTCATACTTTAGATATAGAGGATCAGTTGTTATTAACTCTCAATTACTTACGGAACTACAGCACTCAACTGGAATTAGCGGCAAATTACCATATCGCTGAAAGTAATGTGAATCGAACCATTAAAAAGGTTGAAGATGCATTGATGAAATCAAGACGTTTTACTCTGCCAAAACGAAGCATTACCACGGCAGACGAACACTTTAACTGGGTAATTATTGATGCGACAGAATGTTCAATAGAACGTCCGAAAAAAAAATCAGAGTAAATTCTACAGTGGTAAAAAGAAGAAATATACGCTAAAAGTACAAGTGATCTATCATCCGAACAGCAAACAAATCATAGGGCTAGATATATCGAATGGCAGTCAGCATGATATTAAATTGGCAAGAAAAACGGTTAAGAAATTCAAACATTGTGAATATGTTATGACTGATCTAGGGTACTACGGATTAGAGCAAGATGGCTTTAAATTATTGATGCCAATAAAGAAAAAGAAGAATTTACCCTTATTTGATGTTGAGAAAAAGTACAATAAAATGATTGAAAAAATACGAGTTGTGATCGAACACATTAATAGTCAATTGAAAACATTTAGAATATTAAGTGAACGCTATCGAAATAGACGGAAAAGATTCGGCTTACGCATTAACTTAATTGCTGCACTCGTAAACCGGATAAACTTGCAATAATGACTTTCGCAAGAGATCTAATACTTACGCAATAGTTACATAAAAAAGCCGATCAATAAAGATCGGCTTTTGGCTTTATATCCAAAGGATATTAGGCATTTTTATAATCAATCAGAATACGCAGCATACGGCGTAACGGCTCGGCCGCACCCCAAAGCAACTGGTCACCTACAGTGAACGCACCCAGATATTCTTTACCCATATTCAGCTTGCGCAGACGGCCGACTGGAACGCTTAAAGTACCTGTTACAGCAACAGGTGTCAGATCAGTCATGGATGCTTCACGAGTATTTGGAACCACTTTAGACCAGTCATTGGCACGTGCAATGATGTCTTCGATTTCATCCAAAGGTACATCTTTTTTCAATTTCAGGGTTAATGCCTGAGAGTGACAACGCATGGCACCAATACGCACGCAGTGACCATCAATTGGCACGATCTGCTGATTGCCCAGAATCTTGTTGGTCTCGACCTGACCTTTCCATTCTTCTTTCGACTGGCCGCTTTCCAGTTGCTTATCGATATAAGGAATGAGTGAACCAGCCAAAGGCACACCAAAGTTTGCAGACGGGAAGCCTTCACCACGTTGTAATTCAGCAATTCTAGAGTCGATATCCAGAATTGGAGAACGCGGATCATCAAGCAACTCTTTGGTATTGTTATATAAATAACCCATACCATTGATCAGTTCACGCATGTTTTGCGCGCCTGCACCTGAAGCGGCCTGATAGGTCATTGACGTTGCCCATTCCACCAGATTGTTCTGGAATAGACCGCCCAAGCCCATCAGCATCAAGGAAACTGTACAGTTACCACCGACAAAAGTCTTGGTGCCTTTAACCAAACCATCTTTGATCACATGCATGTTGACCGGATCAAGTACGATGATGGCTTCATCATCCATACGTAAGGTTGATGCTGCATCAATCCAGTAACCATTCCAGCCTTCAGCTTTCAATTTCGGGAAAACTTCAGAGGTATAGTCGCCACCTTGACAGGTAATAATGACATCCATTTGCTTCAGACTGTTAATGTCTGATGCATCCATAAGTGCTGGGGCGGTCTTACCGCCAAATGCCGGCGCTTCACCGCCTGCATTACTGGTAGAGAAATAGAATGGCTCAAAATGAGCAAAATCATTCTCTTCAACCATACGTTGCATAAGGACGGAACCGACCATCCCGCGCCAACCGACCAGACCTACTTTCATGTCACTTTGCCTCGGTGCGTTAAAAAATCAAAAGGGATTCGAGTGTACCAAAAAGGGACCCAACTGCAAGAGCTACACAATCAAAACATCAATATTCTTGAGAGAAATATCTGCTTTATGATACATACAAAATTGATAACGTCATTTTTCTTTTAGAAAAAATAATAACTTAATTAAGAGCGCAGTTTATGATATGGGTTATCCAAATTCTGGCAATCATTGTCATTTGGTTAAGTTTTTGGTCACTGATACCACGTGATGAATGGTGGATTCGGGGTGCGGATTTTCCACGCTTACAAATTCTGGTATTGGGCTTTATCGCCTTTATTCTTTTTCTTCTGGTTGATCATCCCTGGAACTGGTTGAATCAGCTACTTTTTATAGGGCTGATGGCGGCTTTGGCCTATCAGCTGAAAATGGTATTGCCCTATACTTTTATCTGGAAAAAACAGGTCAAGCAGGTCAAGCAGGATCAGCTGGATCCGCAACGTCAGATTTCCCTCGTCGTTTCCAATGTACTTACTACCAATACCAAATATCATTTACTGATCGAGCAGATCCAGATTCATCAGCCAGATCTGGTTTTAACCCTGGAAACCGATCAAAACTGGCAAAATGCACTCTCAGTGATTGAAGCTGATTATCCTTATCGCGTGCCTGTGCCTTTGGATAATCTGTATGGCATGCATCTATATAGCAAGCTTGAACTGAGTGAAACTGAGGTTAAATTTATTCTGAGTGATGAAATTCCCTCCATTCATACCACGGTGATCTTACGTTCGGGACAAGCGGTACAGCTCTACTGTCTGCATCCCAAACCACCCAGTCCGACCGAGGCCAAGGATTCTACCTTGCGTGATGCTGAACTGCTGATTGTCGGTGATCAGATTAAAGATCTGGATGAAAGCTGTATCGTCATGGGCGATCTGAATGACGTGGCCTGGTCACGTACCACACGCCTGTTTCAACGCATTAGTGGGTTGCTAGATCCGCGGGTAGGGCGTCATTATGTAAATACTTTTCACGCAGATTATCCTTTTTTTCGCTGGTCGCTGGATCACGTCTTTCACAGTACCGATTTTGCCTTGGTACATATGGAACGTTTACCGCATGTAGGCTCTGACCATTTTCCGGTCTTTCTGGTTTTACAAACCGGTCGGGTATTCGAGCATATTCAGGAAGAATTAGAACAAACTGATGAAGATGAGCAAGAAGCACAAAAAGCTATTGAAGAAGGCATTCAGAAAGCAGAGAAAGAGGAAAAAATAGTCACTGATGAAGTTGCTATGGCATATAAAGAAGGAGGCAAAATCTCTTAGCTTTTTAGAAGAAAAGTGTACGATATTGCTTACAACAGTTTCCGCTTCTTGCGAATGGGCAGGGGTTGGAAATCTGGGTATTCTAGGTTTATCAGCACAGGGAGTCGAGAAAGGATATTCTCATAAGGAAGACGAAGCTGAATGAAAACATCATGGATATGATGCTGAAAGGGAAATCACAAAAAGCAGAACGAATTATAATATGTGAAAGCACAACCTCATTAACCCGAGTTTTACAGGATGTAGAGCTCGGGTTAAATTATTTCAATTACTTAAACATGATTTTAAGCTATAGCCCTTCAAATTCCGTGATCAAATCGATTTAGTAAATTGATTTATAACCTTCAGGGCGAGTCTTAAAACGGCGGTGGAACCACATATATTGGGTCGGTGCGATGCGCAACTGCTGCTCAATCACCCGGTTCACGCGAGTGGCATCTTCAACTTCATTCTCACTAGGGAAGTTTTCCAGTGCCGGTTCAATGAGCACATGGTAGTGCGGATTGTTAATATCGCCATGACGGTAGAAATATAAAGGAATTGCAGCCGCTTTGGTCATTTTCAGTAAACGGCGATGTGCGGTTACAGTCGCCGCAGGCACGCCAAAAAAAGGTGCCATCACGCCTTGTTTTAAACCATAATCCTGATCCGGACTGTACCAGATCGCATGGCCATTTTTCAGGTTACGTACCAGACCGCGCATATCATCATGGTCAATCTGATTGGCATAAATTGTGGCGCGACAACGGTAAATCAGCATGTCCAAAAGTGGATTATTCTGCGGACGATAGACCACATCCGGTTCAAAATATTGTGCGCAAAGATAACCACCCGCATCGAGCAAAGTTGAATGCGTGCCTAATAACAGCATGCCTTGGCCTGCGGCTTGTGCCTTCTGAATATGTTCCAAGCCTTCAATACTGACGCGGCCCTGAAACCATTTCGGACTGTACCAGGCATTCAGCGTCTCAAACACCCCCAGCATTTGATCGATAAATACCTGACGGGCATTGTCCTGTACCTGCTTTTCAGACCATTCGGGAAAGCAGACTTCCAGATTACGCAGCGTGGTTTCACGGCGTGATTTCAAGTATTTAAAAGAAAGGTGGCCTAGCAGGGACGCCAGACGATGCTGAATGGCCCAAGGTAAGATCGCCAGAATCATCAGGAAAATAATGCCTAGCCATTTGCCCCAATATTGAGGTAACAGGAATGACCATTGAAATTCACCGGGTTGATATGCAGGCTGAGTACTCATAAAACAATTTAGGGCCAAAAGATTAAATGCAGTCTAACAGAGAAGATTATTGAAATAAAAAAGCATCTGTACGAATACAGATGCTTTAGTAAAAGCTCGGGGAATATTTAGCCGTTACTTAGATTATCCAGCTCTTCCCAGCGCTCTAATTTTTCCAGTAACAGCTCATCAATTTCGGATAAACGGTTAGACAGTTTCAGTGCTTTATCAGAATCAGTCACAAATAAAGAGCCATCAGCCAGTTGTGCATTGATCTCGGCCTGCTCTTTTTCTAGCGCTTCCATCTCAGCTGGAAGTTGCTCAAGTGCACGTTGGTCTTTATAACTGAGTTTAACTTTTTTGGCAGCGACCGGCGCAGTCTCGGCTTCTGCTTTGGCCATGGCTTTTTTCACGGCACTTTTTTGGTCAACCACGGTTTGATCCGGGCGCTGTTCAAGATAATCCTGATAACCGCCGACATATTCGTCAATATTGCCCTTACCATCAAAGACCCAAGTGGATGTTACCACGTTGTCCATAAAGGCACGGTCATGCGAGATCAACAGCAGGGTGCCTTTGTAGCCACCCAGCATCTCTTCCAGTAACTCTAAAGTCACCATATCCAGGTCGTTGGTTGGCTCATCCATCACAATCAGGTTCGATGGTTTCAGCAACAGTTTCGCTAGCAGGATACGGTTGCGCTCACCACCTGACAAAGCTTTGACTGGTGTACGGGCACGTTCTGGCGAAAACAGGAAATCTTGTAAATAACTATAGATATGACGACGGTTACCATTCACATCCACGTGGTCAGAACCTTCTGAGACGTTATCTTTAACAGATTTTTCCAGATCCAGCGCATTACGGAGCTGGTCGAAATAGGCCACTTCTAACTGCGTACCGGTCTTCACCGTACCGCCATGTTCTAGCTCGCCCAGAATGGCTTTAATGAGGGTAGTTTTACCGACACCGTTATCACCGACCAGACCGATACGGTCGCCACGGAGGACAAGTGCAGAGAAGTTGTTGATGATCGGTGCATTGTCACCGAATTTCACACTCAGGTTCTCAATTTCAAACACCAGTTTGCCGGAACGGTTGGCATCCTGAGTCGCCATCGTCACTTTACCTTGTTGCGAACGACGTGCTCTAGATTCTTCACGTAATGCTTTTAGGGCACGGACACGACCTTCGTTACGGGTACGACGGGCTTTAATCCCTTGACGGATCCAGACTTCTTCCTCAGCCAGCTTTTTATCGAACAGCGCATTTTGCTTTTCTTCAGCTTCCATTTGCTGGGCTTTCAGGTCTAGATAACGTGAATAGTTACCTTCATAACTACGCAGTTGACCACGATCCAGTTCAACAATACGGGTAGCAATGCTATCGACAAAGGCACGGTCATGCGAAATGAACAATAGGGTCAAATTATTTTGATCGAGCAGGAATTTTTCCAGCCATTCGATACTTTCAACGTCTAAATGGTTAGTCGGTTCGTCGAGTAACAGGACATCTGGCTGAGTCAGCAAGGCACGTGCCAATAGGACACGACGCTTACGACCACCCGACAAATCGGCAAGATCTGCATCTGGGTCCAGCCCCATTTTGCTTAAAATCGAATTGACCTTGGTTTCCAGCGCCCAGCCATCGAGCTGGTCCATTTTGTGTTGCAGGTTGCCCATACGATCACAGGCGTCCATGTCACCGAGTACACAGGCTTCACTGGCAGCATGATAAGCACGCAAAACTTCCGATGCTTCACCGGCACCATCTGCCACGATATCAGCCACTTTACCTGAATCCATCGGTACATCTTGCGCCAGCATGGAAATAGTAATGCCGTTTTGTAATGAAACTTCGCCGTTGTCAGGCAGTAAACTTCCTTCAATCAGCTTAAGTAAGGTAGACTTACCCTCACCATTACGGCCAATCAAACACACTCGTTCGCCGCGTTCCAAGTTAAAATTCGCGCCGTCGAGCAGGGCGGGTCCACCAAACGCAAGTTGGACATCCCTAAGGGTAATATAGGCCATAATGTTTCCTGAAATCCCCAATGAGGACTTTAAATGACTAAACAACAAAATCTAAATGATCAGGCGTCATTTTCCGCACCCATTGAAGATTTGCAAGTGCGAATTGCATTTTTAGACGATTTAGTTGAACAGTTGAATGATCAGGTGGCCAAACAGACCCTGGAAATTGCTGATCTGAAAAAGCAAATGACGCTGTTATATCAACGTGTTGAGTCTTCAGATCTGTCTGAAGGCATAGCAGAATTTGATCCGGTTGCAGACCGACCACCGCATTATTAATTTGCAACCAATGATTTAATCAACAATAACCCTTAGCTGATCTAAGGGTTTTTTATTGAAAAATAAAAATGAGTCAATCTATAAGATGATAAAAAGAGAAGTATTTTTGTTTTGAATGGGCTTTTAAATTGCCTTAAACACGCATATAAAAGTAATCAAGTGCAGCGTGATGATCAAGTGCAAAAGAATTTTCCTGTTGAAAACAAACATTCGCGCTTGCAAACAGATTTCTTGCCGGCATTTCATAAAATGCAGTTTGGCCCTCTGCCGAAACAGGGCTGCACCCATTCAGCCATAAAATTATTTGACCTTTCACTCACTTCCTACTCTAATACCGGCTCTCAGGTACATTCCGGAATTGCGTCCCATGCACCCAAAAGTTGTTCTACTCGACCTCGAAAATAATTTCCCTACAGCCAAGTTAATGCGTGAGATTGTGGCGCATTATTCGACTTTATATCTGTTTAGCTGTGCCGGAAAATTTGAATTCTCCTTAGAGGATTTAACCGAGCTTGCCGGCTGGATTAGCAGTGGTCAGGTGGTGGTACTGGACACGCCTGAATCGCCACAAAAAGAATATGAATATGCGGTCATTGTCGGTCAGCTTATGGCGCTACTGGAGCCGGAAACCGAGGTTGAATTGATCTCGGCGATGGACAGCTGCGAGATGTTGCAGCAGATGCTGCAAGCTTCTGATATTCCGTGTCACCTAATTCAGATTCAGCCTGATGAGACAAACATTCCAACCGATCAACCTAAAAATCATCTTCCGAGTCTGGATACCATAAAGAACAAACCTGCCTTGCAACTGGTGAAAAAATACTGTGATGCGTTAGGGAAAATGAGCGGCAAACCGAATACGGTGGAAACCCTAAAAAACTCAGTGGCGAATATTCTGCAAGTGATGCCGGTAAAAGCTCAGCATGTGGTCGGCATGTTGATTAACCTGAAAATCGTCAAACGCTATGATGAGCAAATCAGCTTCCGCAAAAAAGTTTTGAAACAATGGCTGCAACTCAATCTGGATGAACAAAGCCCGGTTGAAAATCCAAAACTGGATCAGGTCATTTCCCAACTGAAGGCAGAAGAAGCTCCAGTTGAATCTGAAATACTCAAGTCACCAATCCAGTCGGCACAGCAAGACCTGTTCAAGAACTTTGGCCGGATCGATCCGGTACAACTGGAAGTGGCGCGTAAACTGCGTGAATTGCAGGGCGATAAACCCAAAGACATTTATGAGCTGCGTGATTTACTGGAACAGTTATTTCCAAAATCGGACATCCGCTTGCTGCTGAAGGAGTTGATCGAGAAAGGTTATATTTACTGGAATGGTCACGAAATTTTATATAGTCATGAAATGTTCCTGAATTAATTTTATCGTGCAAACTTGCGTTTTATATTGTGCTTATGCAACTCTAATAATAGAACATAAAGGTTGAACTATGGAAAACACTGGAATCTGGGTGACGGTGGTCATCATCATTTTCGTCATAGGGTCGATTTTCGGGTTACGTGTAAGTCCCCGAGAAAAAGCCTTGGGGCTGATGCGTGATAAAGCCCGTAAAATGGGTTTGCATCCACGTCTGGTGGTGGCACCGGACTGGACCAAAATCCCGAAGGCGACTGAAAGTCGTGCCAGTATGGTCGCGTACTACAGTGTACTGATGCCAGATGCGCGTTTGCCCCTGATGCGCGCCCGTGTTGTCGATAATAAACTCGAAATCGTGCAGGGTGATGAGAAATTTAAAGATTTTCCCATTGCATTAAAAGGCATTTATGCTATTGATATGCAGGCCAACTGTGTCGGCATGTACTGGGATGAAGAAGCTGATTTAAGAGCGACCCAACTCGACGACATCAAAGCACTGTTACACGCTTTGGCTGAACTTTAATTTAGAAATAAACAGGATTAACAGTTAATTATGGCGAACGCTCCTCGGTCCACATCAAAAAGCAGCACAGCGAAGTCTCCCGACGCTGGAAGCAAGCGTGCCCTAGTGATTGTGGAGTCGCCTGCAAAAGCGAAAACAATCAATAAGTACCTTGGTCCGAACTACATCGTAAAATCATCGGTGGGTCATGTGCGTGACTTACCGACTGGCGGTTCTGCAAAATCGACAGAGAAAAAACCAGCGACACGTACCAAACTGACGGATGCAGAAAAAGCTGAAAAATCACAGAATGCGTTGATTAACCGCATGGGTGTCGATCCGGAACATGACTGGAAAGCCAAATACGAAGTCCTTCCTGGCAAAGAACATGTGGTTGCCGAACTGAAAAAACTGGCATCGCAAGTCGATGAAGTCTATCTGGCAACGGATATGGACAGGGAAGGAGAGGCGATTGCCTGGCATTTAAAAGAAGTCATCGGCGGTGATGATTCGCGTTATCAGCGTGTGGTTTTCAACGAAATTACCAAAAATGCGATTCAGGATGCCTTTAAGCATCCGTCACGTCTGGATACCAATAAAGTCAATGCGCAGCAGGCACGCCGTTTCCTGGATCGTGTCGTGGGCTTTATGATTTCGCCATTGCTTTGGGAAAAGATTGCGCGTGGTCTGTCAGCCGGTCGTGTACAGTCGGTTGCGGTGAAGCTAGTGGTCGAGCGTGAACGTGAAATTCGTGCCTTCATTCCTGAAGAATACTGGCAGGTGTTTGCCGATACCAAATCGAAAAAAGATGATATTCGTCTCGAAGCGGTCAAGCAAAATGGCAAGACGCTCAAGCTACGCAATAAAGCCGAAACTGATGCCTTATTAAACCTGATCAAAGATGCTGATTATACGGTTTCTGCACGTGAAGATAAGCCAACCAAGGTTAATCCAAGTGCGCCGTATATCACGTCAACGCTACAACAGGCAGCCAGTACCCGTCTCGGTTTTTCTGTGAAGAAAACCATGATGCTGGCGCAGCGCCTGTATGAAGCCGGTTTCATTACCTATATGCGTACCGACTCGACCTTCTTGAGTGATGATGCGGTGAATATGGTGCGTGGTCATATCGAATCCGAGTTTGGCGAGAAGTATTTGCCTGCCAAGCCGAACCGTTATGGCAATAAAGCCGGTGCGCAAGAAGCGCATGAAGCCATTCGTCCATCTATGGTTGGCTTAAAAGGCGACAGTCTGGTAGGTGTTGAGCGTGATGCACAGCGCCTCTATGACTTGATCTGGCGCCAGTTTGTTGCCTGTCAGATGACTCCGGCAGAATATTTGTCTTCTACCATTTTAGTGGATGCCAATGGCGTGGAACTGAAAGCTAAAGGCCGTACCTTGGTCTTTGATGGCTTTACCCGCGTGCGTGGTGCCAATAAAGCCGATGACGATATTTTATTGCCTGCGGTCAAAGTGGGTGAAGTCCTCAAACTTGAGAAACTTGACCCATCTCAACATTTCACCAAACCACCGGCACGTTTTACCGAAGCCTCATTGGTCAAAGAACTCGAGAAAAAAGGCATTGGCCGTCCATCAACCTATGCTGCGATTATCTCGACCATTCAGGATCGTGGTTATGTGAAACTGGATAACCGTCGTCTCTATGCCGAGAAGATGGGCGAAATCGTCACCGATCGTCTGGATGAAAATTTTAGTAATCTGATGAACTATGCCTTTACCGCAGATCTTGAAGGTCAGCTGGATAAGGTGGCAGATGGTGAGCGTAACTGGAAAGAGCTGTTAGACAGCTTCTATGGCGATTTCAAGCAGCGTTTGACTACTGCGCAGGGTGAAAACGGAATGCGCCGTAATCAGCCTGTAGAAGTGGATGCGGTACACTGTAAAGAATGTGACCGTCCGATGCAGATTCGTACCGGAACCACAGGCGTATTCCTGGGTTGTTCAGGCTATAACTTGCCGCCGAAAGAGCGTTGTAAGGGAACCTTGAACCTGACACCAGTGGAGTCTCTGGCTGCATTATCTGATGATGAGGCTGCGGAAACTGCTGACCTGATGTCGAAGAAGCGTTGTCCGATCTGTGAAACTGCCATGGACAGCTATGTGATTGATGGCGGCCGTAAACTGCATATCTGTGGGAATAACCCGGACTGTAGTGGTTTTGAACTTGAAGAAGGTGAGTTCAAAATTAAAGGCTATGATGGCCCGAGTATCCCATGCGACAAGTGTGATGGTGAAATGCAGCTGAAGACGGGTCGTTTTGGTCCGTATTTTGCCTGTACCAGCTGTGACAATACCCGTAAAGTCTTAAAGAGCGGTCAGCCTGCGCCTCCACGTGTGGATCCGATCAAGATGGAGCATTTACGTTCTGCCAAGCATGACGATTTCTTTGTACTGCGTGACGGTGCAGCCGGTTTATTCCTGGCGGCAAGCAAGTTCCCGAAAGTGCGTGAAACCCGTGCACCGAAAGTGGCCGAGATTCGTTCTGTTGCCGACCAGCTTGATCCAAAGTATCAGTTTATCTTGCAGGCACCTGATGTGGACCCGGAAGGGAATCCAACTCTGGTAAAATTTAGCCGTAAGAACCAGTCACAATATATTGGTTCGGAAACTGCAGAAGGCAAGCAAACCAAATGGTCTCTGGTTTATCAGGACGGAAAATGGGTTGAAGCCTAAACTCTAAGATTCAAAAAAATGCTGACGAAAGTCGGCATTTTTTATGTCAGAATCATGTATATAAAAAATTAAAAATAATATCTTGGGGTGGATGTGGATATTCAGACAAAAAAGTTCGCTGTATTAATCGATGCGGATAATTCTTCTATCAACGCGATTTCATCGGTATTGGAGGAAGTTGCGAAATATGGAATTGCCAGTGTCAAACGTGTGTATGGGGACTGGAGCAGCGAAACTTTAAAGAAATGGCGAGATGTACTCCTTCCTCATGCCATCACTCCGGTACAACAATTCGCTTATACCAAGGGTAAAGATGCGACGGATATGATCCTGATCATTGATGCTATGGATTTACTTTATGCAGGTGCATTAGATGGATTTTGTATTGTATCCAGTGATAGTGATTTCACGCCCTTAGCTTCACGTATTCGTGAAAATGGTCTAACTGTGTATGGCTTTGGCAAAAAAGCTACGCCTGAAGCATTTAAGAAAGCCTGTGACAAGTTCATTTATATCGAAAATTTACTTGTAGATAGTGAAATTAAAAATAATGAGGATGGTGAAGAAACAGGATCAATAGATAAAAAAGTTTCGGAGATTATCAAGACTAATGGACAAAAAACTATATCTGCGCAAAAGGAAATTCAGTTACCTGAAGGGATGGATCGAGCTACGCTTAACTTAATTTAACCTGAGTTCGATGAAATATTTTAGCTTTTTAGCAAGTTTTGGAAAGTTGGCTTATTTGGATTTAAGCAATAAGCCACTATAGCAGCCATAATATTCACCATAAAGTTATTCACCGAACGATGA